>JBJMHU010000171.1:0-16922 GCA_045807225.1 Ornithinibacter sp.
ACCTTCGACAACTTCTGGCGCGGCTGGGCGCAGTGGGCGACTGCCTGGACGAACAGCTGGTTGCAGCCGGCGCTGCCGCACCAGCGAGCGGTCGTGGACGCGGCCGCCCAGCATCCGGTGATCGCCGAGCGCATCGCGGCCGGGTTCGACGACGCCCGCCTGTTCGACCCATGGTGGTTCGACCCGGGGGAGGCAGAGGCTTTCGTCGAGTCACAGAAGGCGGTCGAGGCGTCCCGGTTCGACGTGCGGGACCTGCGCCGCGCGTTGGGGCAGTACGCCACCGGGGTCACGGTCATGACCACCGTGGACGCCGATGGCACGTGGTTCGGGATGACTGCGAACTCGTTCACGTCGGTGTCGCTGAACCCGCCGCTGGTGCTGTGGGCGGCGGCCAAGTCCTCGCCGTCGCGGGCGGCGTTCGAGCAGTCCCCTCGGTTCGCGGTGAACGTGCTCGCCTCGGACCAGCACCACCTCTCACGGCAGTTCTCGGCGTCCGGGACCGACAAGTTCGACGGGGTCCGCGTGCTGCCCGACGTCGGTCTGCCACTGCTCGAGGGGACCGTCGCCCGGTTCGTGTGCCGGCGCACCGAGCGGGTCGAGGCGGGCGACCACGTGGTGTTCTTCGGCGAGATCGAGTCGTACGACGCGCCGGGCGGTGAGCCGCTGGTGTTCCACTCCGGGTTCTACCGGGTGGCCACCAAGCACCCCGACCTCTGACCCCCCTTCCGCCGACCCGTCACTCATCGCGGGATTTCCGCGGCGTGTCGTCGCAGAAGTGACGGGTCGACTCGCGAGGCCCTGTGGACGACGGCCCATACCCCGGCTGGGCGGCGCATCCTGCGGGACATGTACGACGACATCTCACCGTTGACCGCACACCCTGGCCTGCCGCTCGACCGACCCTTCAAGACCGGCGATGCCACCGAGGTCGGGATCAGCCCGGCGGTGCTGCGTCGGATGGTGCGCGAGGGTCTCCTGCGACGGGTCCTCAAGGGTGTCTACGTCGACGCCGCGGCCGAGGACGACCTGAGGATGCGCGCACGGGCAGTCTCGCTCGCCGTCCCCTCGACCGCGGTGGTCACCGACCGGACCGCGGCCTGGCTGCACGGCGTCGACGTGCTCCGGCCAGGTGACCATCTGGTACCCCCACCCGTCGAGGTGTTCCAGGCGCCCGGTTGCACGAGGGTGCGGACGGCGGCCAACCAGGGTGGCGAACGCACCTTGTCTCCGCAGGACATCGAGGAGGTGCACGGCGTACGAGTCACCACCCCGCTGCGTACCGCGCTCGACCTCGGTCGGCTCACCCGCCGCGACCAGGCCCTCAGCGCTCTCGACGCCCTGCTCCGCCTGGAGCGGTTCACCCAGGCAGATCTGTTGACGAGCGTCGAGCGGTTCCGCCGCCAGCGGGGTGTGGTGCAGCTACGTGAACTAGCCCCGCTCGCGGACGGCCGCGCCGAGTCACCCGGCGAGTCGGTGCTGCGGCTGCGGTGAATCGACGCGGGACTACCCATACCGGAGCCGCAGGTCGAGGTTCACCAGGACGGCGTGGTGCGGGCCCGGCTGGACCTCGCCGTTCCGGAGCACCGTTTCGCCGCCGAGTACGACGGCTGGGACTGGCATTCCTCGAAGGAGCAGCGTCGTCGCGACAAGGAACGCCGCGGCTGGCTCCGCACGCGAGGCTGGACGATCGTCGTACTCACCAGGCGAGAGGTGTACGACGAACCGTGGCTCGCCGCCCAGTGCATCCGTGATGCGCTGCTGCCGTTGCTGCGTCGCCGCACGGGTTGACCCGTCACATCCTGACCGACACGCCGGCGAAACGGCCACATGAGTGACGGGTCGGCGGTCAGGTGAGAGCGGGCTCCGTCTTGTCGCGGACCTCGTCCTCGGTGACCCCCGGTGCGAGCTCCACCAGCCTCAAGGACCGCTCGCCATGGGTTCCCGGCGCCGCCGGTTCCCCCGTCGCCGGATCCACGACGTCGATCACCGCCAGGTCGGTGATGATCCGCTGGACGACACCGCGCCCCGTATAGGGCAGCGAGCATTCGTTCACGATCTTGTAGGAACCGTCCTTGGCGACGTGCTCCATCAGCACGATCACCCGCTTGGCGCCGTGCACGAGGTCCATCGCGCCGCCCATGCCCTTGACCATCTTCCCGGGGATCATCCAGTTCGCGATGTCACCGCCGGTCGAGACCTGCATCGCACCCAGGATGGCGGCGTCGATCTTGCCGCCGCGGATCATCCCGAACGAGGTCGCGGAGTCGAAGAACGACGCGCCCTTGCGCAGGGTGACGGTCTCCTTGCCCGCGTTGATCAGGTCCGGGTCCTCCTCGCCGTCGAACGGGTACGCCCCGACGCCGAGGATGCCGTTCTCCGACTGCAGCACCAACTCCACGTCGTCCTCGACGTAGTTCGGCACGAGTGTCGGCAGCCCGATCCCCAGGTTCACGTACGACCCATCGGTCAGCTCCGAGGCCGCCCGGGCCGCCATCTCCTCCCGTGTCCACGCCATCTCAGGCCTCCCGTCCGCTCGACCCAGCTGGGGATCCCCCGGAAGGCGGAGCGCCTCGTGTGGTCCTCTTCTCGATCCGCTTGTCGGCCACCTGCTCCTCGGTCAGCGGCACCACCCGCTGCACGTAGACGCCCGGCGTGTGCACCATGTCCGCGTCTATCTCACCCGGCTCGACGAGGTGCTCGACCTCCGCGATCGTGACCCGACCGCACATCGCGGCCAACGGGTTGAAGTTGCGCGCCGACTCCCGGTAGACGAGGTTGCCGTGCCGGTCGCCCTTCCAGGCCCGCACCAGCCCGAAGTCGGCGACGATCGCGTGCTCGAGCACGTACTCGCGCTCGACGCCGTCGTGCTCGAAGACGCGCACCTCCTTCGGCGGCGACGCCAGTGCGACGCTTCCGTCCGCCGCGTAGCGCCAGGGCAGGCCGCCGTCGGCGACCTGGCTGCCGACCCCCGTGGGGGTGAAGAACGCCGGGATGCCGGACCCGCCGGCGCGCAGCCGCTCGGCCAGCGTGCCCTGCGGCGTGAGCTCGACCTCGAGCTCGCCATCGAGGTACTGGCGCGCGAACTCCTTGTTCTCGCCGACGTACGAGGCGATGATCCGTCGGATCTGGCCGGCGGCGAGGAGCACGCCCAGGCCCCAGCCGTCGACGCCGCAGTTGTTCGAGACGACCTCGAGGTCGCTCACGCCGGTGTCGTGCAGCTCGGCGATGAGTACGGAGGGGATGCCGCAGAGCCCGAACCCGCCGACGGCGATCGTGGCCCCGTCGGTGATCCCGGCGACGGCGTCGGCAGGGGTGGAGACGACTTTGTCCATGCCGCGCACTCTAGTGAGGCGCGCAGCCGGTTGCCGCCCGGGGGAGGCCGGGGGCGGCCACAGAGGATCTGTGGCGGCGCTCGCCATTCGCCGAAGATCCTGCGGGGAGGACGAGGCCGTAGGGAAGTACATCCGTGTAATTAGGCGGATCGGATTGCGAGCGGCTGTGACTAGTGGGACAACTGAGGGGCCAAGGTGTCTGCTGTGACGGATGTGACCCCGTTCTGTGGTCCGTGACGCAGGCATCTGGTGCGTCCTCATCCCCCCTGCGAGGACGCCCCCTGCCCGAGGAGCCCTCCGCCGTGTCCACTCCCCAGCTCGCACCTCGCCCCGCGCGCCACCTGCCCCTTCGCACCATCGGTGCAGTATCGGCATCCGCGATCGCCCTGCCCCTGTTCGCGTCCTCCGCCCAGGCGGCGACCATCCCGTTTCCCAAGCCCTCCCGGACGCTGCCGAGGGCCCTCGACGTGGCCCCTCCGTACCAGAAGGGCACCCGCTGCCTCACGGTGAACCAGCCCGGTCCGGTGGCGTTCGCCAAGCTGTTGAACGCGACCTACGGCGCGCACGTCTACGGCATCCTGCGCACCTGCGCTGCCGAGCACGGTGAGGGGCGCGCCCTCGACTGGATGATCGACTCCCGCAAGCCCGCGAACATGGCGTTGGCGAACGCGCTGACCCGCTGGCTGGTGGCGCCGGACGCCCAGGGCCGCCCCGGCGCGATGGCGCGCCGCTTCGGCATCAACTACATCATCTTCAACCGGCAGCAGTGGAGGGCATGGGCGCCCGAGCGGGGCTGGGCCGTCTACACGGGCGTCTCGCCGCACACCGACCACATCCACTTCTCGTTCAACTGGGACGGCGCCTACAAGCGCACCTCGTGGTGGAGCGGCGTCGCGGTGACGAACCCCCTGACCGGCCCCACGACCACCACGGCCCGGCCGCCGGCATCCGCGCCGCTCACCGCGAGCGGCTACCCCCTGCTCGCCCAGGGCGCCACCGGTGCAGACGTCGCACGGGCCCAGAAGGTCATCGGGGCCACTGCCGACGGCAGGTTCGGGGCGGCCACGGCCGCCGCCCTCGGCACCTGGCAGTCGAGGCACCGCGTGCCGGCCACCAGGAGGCTCGACAACCCGACCTGGGCGACGATGCTCTACCTCAAGCTGGTACCGGCCCGCACCAGCGCGCTCTCGCCGTACACCGGCACGGTGCTGCGGCGCGGCTCGTCGGGCACGGCGGTCAGGGCGCTGCAGAAGGCGATCGGCAAGCTCGTCGTCGACGGCTCCTTCGGCTCGGCCACCGAGGCCCGGGTCAAGGCCTACCAGAGCTCCAAGAGGCTCGCGGCCACCGGAGTGGTCGACCGCAAGGTCTGGTACGCCCTGATGGGCGCGGTCATCGCGCCGGCGGCCCCGGCCAGCCCGGCAGCCAACCCCCTGGCGAAGTACGCCGGGCTGACCCTGCGGCTGTGGTCGCGGGGCGAGGCCGTCAAGGCCCTGCAGAAGGCGATCGGAGGGCTCGCCGTCGACGGCTCCTACGGGCGGCTCACCGAGGCGCGGGTCAAGGCGTTCCAGAAGGCCAAGGGCCTGGCGGTGACCGGCGTGACCGACGCCAAGGTCTGGAAGGCCCTGATGGCCGCACCCAGCGCGCCGGCCGCAGCCCCTGCCGCGCCGGCCCCCGCCACTGCGGCCAGCCTGCGCACCGAGTTCACCGCCGTCAAGGCCACGACGCTGAAGGCCGGCTCCAGCGGTGCAGCGGTGAAGGTGCTGCAGCGGGCGCTGGGCGGCCTGGTGGTCGACGGTCGGTTCGGCTCGGCCACCACCGCCCGGGTCAGGGCGTTCCAGACCGCGCACCGGCTGCCCGCCACCGGCGTGGTCGACTCGAGGACCTGGGCGGCCCTCGAGCTCGCCGCCCACCCGCTGCTGCCCTACTGGGGCAAGGTGCTCAAGCGCGGCTCGACGGGCACGCCGGTGGTCGCCCTGCAGAAGGCCCTGCGGCTCACCGCCGACGGGCGCTTCGGCCCGGCGACCGAGGCCGCGGTCAGGGCCGTGCAGCGGGCCGCGAAGCTGACCAGCACCGGCGTGGTCGGCACCGTCACGTGGAAGGCGGTCGAGGCGCGGATGCCGCGCTGACCCCCTCCGCCGCCAGGCGCGCCACCAGCACCGCCGGGTCGGGCTCCCCCCGGGTCAGCACCAGCGACCCGTCGGCCGCCCACACCGACAGGGCGAGACGGAGCAGCTGCGCGGTGTCGGGCGTGCCGGTGTGGATGCGTTGCGGCGCACCGGTCGAGCCGCTCGAACCGCTCGAACCGGTCGGGAGGTCCGCGTAGGTGAGCAGCACGCCTGCGGCTCGTAGGGCCGGCTCGCTGCCGTCCGGCTGCGCCCAGCCGTCGAACACGTCGCCGTGCGTGGCGAGCTCGCGCGCCTCGTCGACCACGCCGGCCGGCACCGGCCCGGCCGCCGACCGGGCCAGGGCGGCGAGGGTGACCAGCACGGCCTCGGTCGCGGCGGCAGCGACGCCGACGGCATCCGTCACCACGACGTCGGGCACGATGGCACCGGCGGCCGACGGCGCGGGTCCTTGACCGGCATCCCCGCTCGTGCGGTGCGCGGGCACCTCGACGCAGGCGCCCACCGACCACGCCGCGAACGCCCAGTAGAGGGTGCGCCAGTGCGGGGGCAGGTCGAGCAGCACCACCGAGCCCTCGCCCACGTCGAGGTCGTCGCGCAGCAGGTTGGCGGCCTTGGCGACCCAGTTGGCGAGCACCCGCGCCGAGAGCTCGATGCGCTCGCCGCGGGTGGGGGAGTCGGTGTCGTCGTAGACGGTGATCCGCGGCCGGCCCGGGTCGGAGGCGACCAGCCGGCGCAGCAGGACGGCCGGGGACGCGGGTGGGGTGCTCACCGTGGCGACCCTAGTGCGAGGCGGCCGGGGCGTGCCTGCGCGGCCACTAGGCTCGCTGCCATGAGCGCCCGCACGGTCATCACCTTCGGCACCTTCGACGTGTTCCACGTCGGCCACATCCGGGTGCTCCAGCGCGCCGCGGCGTTGGGCGACAAGCTCGTCGTGGGCGTCTCGGCCGACGCGCTCAACATCGCGAAGAAGGGCCGGGCGCCGGTCTACACGCAGGAGGAGCGGATGGAGATCGTCGCCAGCCTGCGGGTGGTCGACGAGGTGTTCGTCGAGGAGTCCCTCGAGCTCAAGCGCGACTACATCCTCGAGCACGGGGCCGACGTGCTGGTGATGGGCGACGACTGGGCCGGCAGGTTCGACTGGGTCAGCGACGTGTGCGAGGTGGTCTACCTGCCGCGCACGCCCTCGGTGTCGACCACCGGCATCATCGAGCACATCGCCAGCATGGGGTCGTGAGGGCCCGCCTCCTTCCCGCGCTCGCCGTCGGCTCGGCCCTGTGGGTCGTCGCGGTGAGCGCCGCCGCTGCGGCTCTCTCCGCGCTCGGCTGGTGGTCGCCGTGGGTTGCATGGCCGGTGAGTGTGCTTGTCGCCGTGGGGTGTTGGTGGTGCGTGCGTCTGCTGCCACCGGTGCGGATGCCGGTCGCGGCCTCGGTCGCGCTCGTCGCCGTGGTGGTCGGCTTCACCGTCTGGGCCGGGGCCACGCACTCCGAGCAGGTGCTGCCGCGGCGCGACGCCGCGAGCAACCTGCAGGCCGCGGTCAGCCTGGCGACGACGCACTCACGGGTGGTGGCGGTCGACGCCGACTCGGTCGGGGGCGCCGACGTGCTCGACCTGCCCGGCACGACCCTCGCCAGCCCGGCGTTCTTCGAGGTCGGCTCGAGCGCGTCCCCCGCCGTGCAGCCGCAGTTCGTCGTGGGGCCGGCGGTGGTCTACGCGTTCGGCTGGTGGGCCGGCGGCGCCGGGGTGGCCCTGATCCTGCCGGCGCTGGCCATGGGGCTGGCCCTGCTGGCCCTCGGCCTGCTGGTCGCCCGGGTGGCCGGCGCGTGGGTGGGGGTCGCGACCGCCGGCGTCACCGGCATCCTCTTCCCGGTGGTGCACACGGCGCGCGCCACCTACTCGGAGCCGTTGGCCATGCTGACCCTGACGGCCGGGCTGCTCGCGGTCACCCTGGCCGTCGCCGCGGGTCGGGATGCCGCGGGTCCGGGTGGCCCGCTCGCCCCCGGGTTCGTGGGTGACGCGTCGTCGCAGGGGATGGTGGTCGGCCGCGCACCGCTGCGCTCGCTGGTGCTGCGCGAGGCCTCGGCGCGGGCCGGCCTGCTGGCAGGGGTGCTCGTCGGGGGCACCGGGCTCGTGCGGGTCGACGCCCTGAGGGAGGTCGTGCTGCTGCTGCCGGTGCTGGCCCTCGGCGCGGCGTTCCGCGCGCGGTGGCCTCGTCCGGTGCTCGTCGGCCTGGCCGGGTCGCTGCTCGTGGCCGCGGTGGCCGCCGTCGGCCTGTCGTCGCAGTACCTCGCCTCCATCGCCGGGAGCCTGCTGCCGCTGCTGGCGCTGGGG
Source organism: Ornithinibacter sp. (assembly GCA_045807225.1). Lineage (GTDB taxonomy): Bacteria > Actinomycetota > Actinomycetes > Actinomycetales > Dermatophilaceae > Fodinibacter. Next base: position 7,787 of record JBJMHU010000171.1, read on the forward strand.
GTGCTCATCGGTGGCGGGTCGTGGGTCGCGCTCGTGCTGTGGCGACGTGGCCGACGGCTGCCGGCGGTCGTGGCGCGCTGGCTGCCCGACGTGGCGGCGGGGCTCGTGGTCGCGGCCGGGGTCTACCTCGCGAGCCGGCCGCTCTGGCAGACCGTGCGGCAGAGCCCGGACGACCCGGGGTCGCGCTACGTCGCGGGCATGCAGGCGCGGCAGGGACTGCCGGTCGACGGCGGGCGCACCTACGCCGAGCAGAGCGTGGCGTGGCTGTCCTGGTACGTCGGGCCGGTGGCCCTCGTCGTGTCCCTGGCGGTGTTGGCCGTCCTCGTGCGTCGGGCGGTGCTGTCGGCGGGGGTGCGCCGGGTCGACACCTGGCTGCCCGCTCTGTTCGTGGCCGCGGGGTCGACGGTGCTCACCCTCGCCCGGCCCGGCATCACCCCCGACCACCCCTGGGCCGACCGACGGCTGCTGATCGCGCTGCCTCTGGTCGTGGCCCTGGTGTCCACCGGGGTCGACTGGGCGGTGCGCCGGGCTTCCGCCTCGGGTCGCCGGTGGGTGGGGGTGGTGGTCGCGGTCGTCGTCGGGGCGCTGGTGGTCGTGCCGGCCTCAGCCGCCACCTGGCCGCACCGGACCGGCGGGGTGGAACGCGGGTCGCTGGCCGCGGTCGACGAGGTGTGCGGGCGGCTCGACCCGAGGACCGACGTCGTGCTGGCGGTCGACTCCCGTGCCGCCAACGAGTGGCCGCAGGTGGTGCGCGGCATGTGCGGGGTGCCGGCGCTGTCGACCACGTCCGCGCTGCGCTCCGACCCCGAGCAGCTGGCGAGCACCGTCGCGACGGTCTCACGTGAGATCGGTTCGCGCGGACGGCGGTTGGTGCTGCTGTCAGCGGACTCGGCTGACGCCATCCGTCGTCTCGGGGTCGAGCCGAACCGGGTCGTCAGCACCACCGTGCGCGAGGACGAGCACGTGCTGGAGCAGAAGCCCTCGCACACCGACCCCCTCCCGGTGCGCGTCTGGCTAGCCCCTGCTCCCGCCGAGCCCTGACCGTCCCCAGGTCGACCAGCAGGTCACGCGAGGGACGCTGGGTCAGCGGGCGAAGGTGGGGGCCACGCGGCGCTGCACCGCGGCATACGTGCAGCGGTCGACCCCGACCACGAGCCCCGGGCGCAGCGAGCGCGGGCCGTAGGGGGTGCCGTCGGGGTGGCCGACCGTGCCGCCGGCCTCGGTGACGAGCAGGCCGCCCGGCGCGTGGTCCCACGGGTTGGAGCGGCTGTAGAGGATGTAGTCGGTCGCACCCTCGATGAGCTTGGGGTAGTCGACACCGCAGCACACCCAGGACAGCCGCATGGCCGGCAGCTCACCGAGGCGCTGGTCGCGCATCGCCCACATGGACGTGACGCCCTGCGGGTTGCGGTCGCGGGGCACCGGGGTGGTCTGCATCCGCACACCGTCGCGCCAGGTGCCGCCGCCGAGCTCGGCCACCCAGGCCACCTCGTGCTCGGGCTGCCAGATCCAGCCGCGCACGGTCTCGCCGCCGACGGTCTCGGCCACCATGACGGCGTGGTCGGGGTTGCCGTGCACGAAGTTCTTGGTGCCGTCGACGGGGTCGACCGTGAAGGCGTGGTCGGCCGCGAGGTAGCGCTCCATCACCGACTGGTCGGCGGCGAACGCCTCCTCGCCGAGCACCACGGCATCCGGGTAGGCGGCGACGAGCCGGGCGGTGATGATCTCCTCGGCCTCGCGGTCGGCGACCGTGACGAGGTCACCGGGGTTCTTCTCCATCACCTCGCCCGCTGCGAGCGAGCGGAAGCGAGGCGTGATGACGTCTGCGGCGACCTCGCGCAGGAGGTCGAGGACGTCGTCTGTCGACAGGCCCGGCATGGGGCAACGGTGTCACAGCGGGAGGGAGGCGCCAAATGCACCCACCCCGGATGCCGGGTGCGCACGGACCGCGCCGGCCGCCGGACCCGTGCCGCCACCCGCTCCGACCCTTTGACCTGCGCGGTTGTCGGCGCACCCCGTGGGTACTGTCCGGTCATGCGGCTGCGACGGGTGAACCCCAGGATGAAGGGTTGGACCCGCAAGCGGGCGGGGAAGCACTTCAGCTACGTCGACGCCGACGGCGCCCGGCTGCCGGAGCAGGAGGTCGAGCGGATCCGCTCGCTCGCCATCCCGCCCGCCTGGGAGAACGTCTGGATCTGCCCCTACGCCAACGGCCACATCCAGGCGGTCGGCACCGACGCGGCGGGCCGCCGGCAGTACCTCTACCACCCGGTGTGGCGGCAGAAGCGCGACGAGCTGAAGTTCGACCGCGTCAAGGCCGCCGGCACCCGGCTCGCCGAGGCGCGTGAGCGGCTCATCACCGACCTCCAGGACGAGGGGATGCCGCTGTCGCGGGCCGCCGCCACCGCCACCCGGCTGCTCGACCTCGGCTACTTCCGCATCGGCAGCGACGCCTACGCCGACGCCAACGGCTCCTTCGGCCTCACCACCCTCGAGCGCCGGCACGTGCGGCGGCGTGGCGACGACCTCGTGTTCAGCTTCGTCGGCAAGTCCGGGGTCGAGCACTCCATCACCATCAGCGACCCCCAGGTGATCGCCTCGCTCAACCTGATGCGCAAGCGCCGGGGCGGGTCGACCCGGCTCCTGGCGTACCGGGGCGAGGCCAAGTGGGCCGACCTCGACGCCTCGGCGGTCAACGCCTACATCTCCCAGATGGTGCACGAGGACCTCACCGCCAAGGACTTCCGCACGTGGCACGCCACGGTGCTCGCGGCCGTCGCGCTCGCCGAGAGCCCCGAGAAGGGCGACACCGCCGCGTCCCGCAAGCGCGCCGTCAAGGCCGCCGTCGAGGAGGTGTCCGCCTACCTCGGCAACACCCCCACCATCGCCAAGGCCTCGTACATCGACCCGCGGGTCATCGAGCAGTACGAGGACGGCGTCACCATCGCCGCCACCCTGCGGCAGAAGTACCCCGACCGGGAGAAGCGGCAGGCGGCGATCGAGAAGGCCGTGGCGCGGCTCATCGACAACGCCGACTGAGCCGGCTCACGAGCACCGGCACACCGGGGCGTCGGGTGCGCTGGTCCTCCCGGGTGAGCGCCCGCCGCGACCAGGTCGAGGCCGCCCGTCAAGGAACTGGTGCTGAGGTGGAGCTTTCCGCATCGGGCGGGAGTTGTGACACCGCGCCGCCGCCGTGGGCTCGATGCCGGGCAGCGGACGGCTCGCGCGCCGGTAGGCTCGCGGGCGATGACTGAGCACCAGCCCGACCACGACCACCTCCACGCCGCCCCCACCGAGAAGATCTCGGTGCGCGCCGGCGAGCAGGCCGGTCGCAGCGACGACCCGGCCGCCACCACCCGGCTGCAGAGCGTCGCCCCGGATGCCGTCCCGCCGGCTCCCGCGGCCCCCACCCCCGGCGCTCCGGTCGCCCCCGGCGCCGCGCTCCCCTCCGACGCCGTGACCGCCCCCGGCGCCCGGTCGGGCCACCCGTCCTACCCGATCGAGGACGACGCCGCGGGTCCCGGCCCGGCGCCGTACGTCACGGTGGTGCTGCCCTGCTACAACGAGGGCGCCCACGTGCTGCAGGAGCTCGACCGCCTCACCGCCACGATGCAGGCCAGCGAGCTGACCTACGAGATCCTGTGCATCGACGACGCGAGCACCGACGACACCCTCGAGGTGCTCCGCCGGGCCCAGGGCACCTACCCCCACCTGCGCATCCTGCCGTTCCGCCGCAACGGCGGCTCGGGCACGGCCCGCCGCATCGGCACCCAGCAGGCCCGCGGCGAGATCGTGGTGTGGACCGACGCCGACATGACCTACGAGAACGAGCGCATCCCCGAGCTGGTGCGCGTGCTGCGCGACGACGCCACCTACGACCAGGTCGTCGGCGCCCGCACCACCGAGGAGGGCACCCACAAGTGGGCGCGGGTACCGGCCAAGTGGTTCATCCGCAAGGTCGCCGAGTGGCTGACCAAGACGAAGATCCCCGACCTCAACTCCGGCCTGCGCGCGTTCCGCCGCGACGTGTCGCTGCCCTACCTGCGCCTGCTGCCCGCCGGGTTCTCGTGCGTCACGACCATCACCATCGCGTTCCTCAGCAACCAGCACGACATCAAGTACGTCGAGACCAGCTACGCCAAGCGGGCCGGGGTGAGCAAGTTCCACTTCGTCAACGACGCCTACCGCTACATCCTGCAGGTGCTGCGGATGGTCATGTACTTCGACCCGCTCAAGGTGCTCATGCCGCCGGCGCTGTGGATGATCGTGATCGGCCTGGTCAAGGCGGTCGTCGACATGGTCCGCCACCCGTTCTACTTCCCGGCGAGCACGGTGCTGCTCATCGTCAGCGGCATCATGATCGCCAGCCTGGCGCTGCTCTCCGACCTCGTGGTGAGGTCGAGAGACGGTGTCTGACAGCGCCTCGCTCAAGGTCGCGCTGGTCGGGCCCACCCACCCCTACAAGGGCGGTGTCGCCGCACACACCACGGCGCTGGCGCACGAGCTGACCGATGCCGGGCACGACGTCACGCTGGTGTCGTGGAGCCACCTCTACCCCTCGGCGCTCTACCCCGGCGAGCAGTCGGTGCCCGGCGGGTCGGCCGACGTCGAGCCCTTCCCGCGCAGCCTGCGGGTGCTGTCGTGGGCGCGCCCCGACACCTGGGTGCGGGCCGGGCGCCGGCTGCGCGACGTCGACGTCATCATCGTCGTGCACGTCATCCCGGCCGTCGCTCCCGCCCACCTCGCGCTGCTGCGGGCCGCCGGTGTGGGCCGCCCTACCCCGAGCGGCCAGGGCCCGCGCACCGTGCTCATCGCGCACAACGTGCTGCCGCACGAGGGACACCCCGGCGACCACCGGCTGATGGAGGCCCTGCTGCGCCGGGTCGACGCGGTCGTGGTGCACTCCGACGAGCAGGCCCGTCTCGCGGCCGAGCTCGGGGCCCAGCACGTGCGCGAGCTCGACCTCCCGCCGCACCTGCCCGGCGGTCCCGCGCTGCCGCGCCCAGAGCACGCCGGCCCGCCCCGCCTGCTCGCCCTGGGCATCGTGCGCGACTACAAGGGCGTCGACCTGCTCGTCGACGCCCTGCGCGACGTGCCCGACCTGCGCCTCACCGTCGCCGGCGAGCTGTGGGGGGATGCCGGGCGCACGGTCCGCGACCTGGCCGCGGACCCGCGCATCGCGGGCCGGGTCGAGGTGCACTCGGGCTACGTTCCGGCAGAACGAATCCCTGAGCTGATGGCCCATCACGACGTCGTCGCGCTCACCTACCGCACCGCCACGGCGTCGCAGAACGCGCTGCTGGCCCTGAGCCACGGTGTGCCGGTGCTCGCGAGCGCGGTCGGCACCTTTCCCGACCAGGTGCGCGACGGCATCGACGGCCTCCTCGTGCCGCCGTGCGACCGTGACGCCCTCGTGGCCGCCCTGCGCCGCCTCGCCCAGCCGGGCGTCGTCGACCGGCTGCGGGCCGAGGTGCGACCTCCCGACCTGTCCGGCCCGTGGGCCAACTACGTGGGCGGCATCGAGGCGCTCGCCGCCGGCCCGGTCGAGGTCGAGCCGGCCCGTCCGGTCGTGCCGCTCGGCCCGATGGCGCGGGCCAGGGCGACGATGGCCGGCATCCGGGCCCGGCGCGGCCCCGTGGTCGACCTCGCCCCCGCCGACATCCCCGAGCGGGTGCGCGCCACCGACCTGCTCGCCGTCGACGACGACGCCCGCGACGCCGTGGGCATCGCCCGCGCGCTCGGCCTGCCCCGCCCGGGCGAGCCGGTCGCCGCCTGGTCGGCGCTGGGCGCGCTCGCAGCGATCGTGCGCATCCGCGACGACGGGCACCGCTCGTCGGTCATCGTCGACGAGAGCGGCAGCGGCAGCCCGATGGGGCGCTGGTCGCGAGCGGTCGGCTTCGCCCCGGTCGAGCTCGAGCTGACCGGCCAGCGGGCCGCGGTCGAGGTGCTCGACGTCGACACGGCCAGCCTCGACGTCATCACCCGGCTGCACCCCGGCGGGTGCACGGCCTCCGACGTCGACCACGCACTCGGCCAGGCCTCCTGGGCGCTGCGCTCGGGTGGGCTGCTCGTGCTCACCGTGCCGATCGGCGACGACGACCCCGACTTCGCCGTGCGACCGGCCGGCGTGCGCGGCATCCTCGCCCGGGCCGACGACCTCGGGCTGAGGCTCGTCGGCGACGTCGACGGCGACGTGCTCGACAGGATGCGTGACGCCCGCACCGAGGCGGCCGGAGATGACGCACCGGCCTACGCCGTGCTGCGGCTCACCTTCCGTCGCCGGTGAGTACGGACGCACCGGTGAACAGGGCCAGGGCGCTCAACGCCCTGCGGATCGGCCTGCTCGTGGTCATCGTGGCCGCCTGCGTCATCGCGCTGTGGGCGAACTGGCAGGAGGTGTCCGGGCAGCTGCGCAGGCTCAGCGTGCCGGTGGTGGTCGGTGCCTTCGTGCTCGTCACGCTCGCGCCCGTGCTGACCCTGATGGGCTGGCGGGTGCTGCTCGAGGACCTCGGCACCCACCTGGCACTGCCACCGGCATCGAGCGTGTTCCTCGTCGGGCAGCTCGGCAAGTACCTGCCCGGGTCGGTCTGGACGGTGGTCGCCCAGGCCGAGATGGGGGCCCGGCTCCTCGTGCCACGGCGGCGGATGGCGGTGGTCGGCATCCTGTCCATCGGGCTCGCGGTGCTCACCGGCTGCCTGCTCGGCATCCCGGCGGTGCAGCCGCTCGTCGCCTCGCGCGGCGACGCGTTCTCGTGGTGGTGGGTGGTGCTCGCCGTCGCGCTGGGCTGCGTGCTGCTCTGGCCCCGCCTGCTCAATGCCATCATCGCCCGTGGGCTGAGGCTGCTGCGCCGTGAGCCGCTCGAGCACGACCTGTCGGGGCGGGCCGTGGCGCTGACCTCGGCCTGGTTCGTCGCCGCCTGGGTGTCCACCGGGATGGGCACCTTCGTGCTCGCCCGCAGCGTGGCCCCGGACGCGCCGCTCGGGCCGCTGCTCGTCACGTGCATCGGCGGCTTCGCGCTCGCGTCGGCCGCCGGGATGTTCAGCATCCTGGTGCCCGCCGGCGTCGGGGTGCGCGACGGCGTGCTCGCCCTGTTGCTGGTCACCCTGATGCCGTTGCCGGCCGCCACCGCGGTGGTCGTCGTCGCGCGCTTCCTCGCGGTGCTCGCCGACCTGCTCCTGGCCGGGGGCGCTTGGGCCTGGGGACGTCGGCACGACCTCCTAGGATCGACGGCGTGACCGACTCCGCAGGGCCCGGCGACCGTGAGGAGCAGCTCGCCTACTCCGAGATCATGGCCAAGATGCTCGACGAGGAGGGCCGGCGCCAGAAGGCCGCGAAGATCGTGGCGGTCGTGCGGCACTCGCTCGGCGTGCAGACGCTCGACGGCCTGCGCGCGGTCGACGTCGGCTGCTCGGCGGGGTTCATCGCCGACGAGCTCGCGCTGGCGGGGGCGAGCACCAGCGGGGTCGACATCGACGAGCCGGGCCTCGAGAAGGCCAGGGCCCGCTTCGGCGAGCGGGTCGACTTCCGGCTGGCCCGCGGCGAGGACCTCCCCTTCGACGACGACTCGGTCGACGTCGCGGTGCTCAACCACATCTACGAGCACGTGGTCGACCCCGAGGCCGTCGTCGCCGACATCCACCGGGTGCTGCGCCCCGGCGGCCTGCTCTACCTCGGCATCGGGCACCGCTGGCAGGTGGTCGAGCCGCACCACCGGCTGCCGTTCCTGTCGTGGCTGCCCCGTGGTGCCGCCGACCGCTACCTGCGCCTGACCGGCAAGGGCGAGCACTACTACGAGCGCTACTACACCCCGGCCGGGCTGCGGCGGCTGTTCGCGGCCTACGACGTCTGGGACTACACCGTGCCGGTGCTCACCGACCCGGTCGCCTTCGCGGCCGGTGACACCGTGCCGTCCTGGGCGGCGAGGGTCCCCCCGGCGGCGTTCCGCGCCGCGCTGCCGCTGGTGCCCACCTACGTGTGGGCGGCGTTCAAGGGGCCGTCCACCCCTGCGGGGCCGCCGCTGCGCGTCCCGCCGCGCCACCTGTCCTGATGGCTGCCACCGCGCACGAGCGGGTCGTGCGCACCTCGCGCCCGGTGCCGCTCGGTGCCGTGCTCGGTACCTTCCGGCGGGGCGGGGGCGACCCCACGAGCCGGCGCGACGACCGCGGCTGGTGGTTCGGCTGGCGCACCCCCGACGGCCCGGTCACCCTGCGCCTGACCGCGGCACCGAGCGCCGGTGAGGTCACGGCATCCGCCTGGGGGAGCGGTGCGGCCTGGGTGCTCGAGCGCGTTCCCGACCTGCTCGGCGAGCGCGACGACCCCGGCGGTTTCGTCACCCACCACGCCCTGGTGGCACAGGAGTGGCGCCGGTTCCCCGGGTGGCGGGTGCCCCGATCCGGGCTGGTCGTGCAGGCGCTGGTGCCCTCGATCATCGAGCAGAAGGTCACCGGCAAGGAGGCGTTCGCCGGCTACCGCCGCCTGGTGCGGCGCTTCGGTGAACCGGCGCCCGGGCCCGGAGAGGACCGCGGTCTCGTGGTGCCGCCCACGCCGCACGGCTGGGCCGGCATCCCGTCGTGGGAGTGGCTGGCCGCCGGCGTCGACCCGGGCCGGTCGCGCACCGTGGTGCACGCGGTCGGCCGCGCCGGCCGCCTCGAGGAGTGCGCCGACCTGCCGGCCGAGCAGGCCCGGGCCCGGCTGACCGCCCTGCCGGGCGTGGGCCGGTGGACGTGGGCCGAGGTGGCCCAGCGTGCGCTGGGGCTGGCCGACGAGGTGAGCTTCGGCGACTACCACGTCGCCAAGGACATCGGTTGGGCGCTCACCGGCACTCCCGTCGACGACGACGGGCTCGCCGAGCTGCTCGAGCCGTATGCCGGGCACCGCTACCGGGTGCAGCGGCTGATCGAGCTCGGTGGCCACCACCGGCCCCGGCGCGGCCCGCGGATGTCCACGCCGACCCACCTGCCGGTGCGCGGCCGCTAGCCGGTTCCGGCCCCTGGCGCGTCGGCCGTTCGGCCACGATGCCATCAGCCGTTCGTCCGGTGATTGATGGCACAATCATCTGCAGGCCCGTCGCGGCCCACGAGAAGGTCCGTCACCGACGCCTCGGTGCCCACCACAGACCTACCGGCGACGGGGGGT
>JBJMHU010000172.1:0-7148 GCA_045807225.1 Ornithinibacter sp.
CTACCTCGACTCGCTGCACCGGCTGCTCGCGCTCGCGGAGGCGCAGGACGTGACCTCGGTCTGGCCGGGGCACGGACCGGTCGTCGACGACGCCCTGGCCGTGCTGGACCGCTACCTCGCCCACCGACGCGAGCGCCTCGAGCAGGTCCGCGAGGCGCTCGCCCGGCTCACCGAGGGCGCCGGGACGGGAGTCCGTGAGGAGGACCTGCCGCGCCGCATCGTCGAGACGGTGTACGCCGACGTCGACCCGGTGCTGTGGGGGGCGGCCGAGCTCAGCGTCCGCGCCCAGGTGGACTACCTGCGGGGCTGAGCCCTCAGCGGGCCCGCCGCGAGAGCCGCTCGATGTCCATGATGACCACGGAGCGTGGCTCCAGCCGCAGCCAGCCGCGGGACGCGAAGTCGGCCAGCGCCTTGTTGACCGTCTCGCGGGAGGCGCCGACCAGCTGGGCGAGCTCCTCCTGGGTGAGGTCGTGCGCCACGAGCAGGCCCTCGTCGACCGGGCGGCCGAAACGGGCGGCGAGGTCGAGCAGCGCCTTGGCGACGCGGCCGGGCACGTCGGTGAAGACCAGGTCGGCGAGCACCTCGTTGGTGCGGCGCAGCCGGCGCGCGAGCGCGGCCAGCAGCGTCGAGGCCACGCCCGGGCGGGTGGCGAGGAACTCCTTGAGCTGGTCGTGGCCCATCGAGACGACCTGGGTCTCGGCGACGGCGGTGGCGGTGGCGGTGCGCGGGCCGGGGTCGAACAGCGAGAGCTCGCCGAACATCTCGCCCGGTCCGAGGATGGCCAGGAGGTTCTCGCGCCCGTCGCTGCTGGTGCGGCCGAGCTTGATCTTGCCTTCGCCGATGACGTAGAGACGGTCGCCCTGGTCGCCCTCGTGGAAGAGGACGTCGCCGCGCTCCAGGCGCGAGGGGCTCATCGTCGCGATGAGCGACTCCGCCATCTGGTCGTCGAGGGCAGCGAACAGGGGCGCTCTGCGTACGACGTCGTGATCCACGCGGCACAGTGTGCCAGAGAACACAGTCGGTACGCGGAGGGTGGGGACACGCACGGCGGGCGACCGGCATCCGGACACGGTGACGGAAGCGCAGGTGGGCGGGGGTCGTCGGACCCGCGCCGTAGGCTGACGCGGTGCCCGTGACGACCCCCTCCGCCGCCAGGCGCGCCCGGTTCGCGGCCGAGTCGCCGGTGGCCCGCACCCGCCGGGCCCGCCGCATCCACCGTGCCCTGCTCGAGCGCTACCCCTACGCCCACTGCGAGCTCGACTTCGAGACCCCGCTGCAGCTGCTGGTGGCCACCGTGCTCTCCGCGCAGACCACCGACGTCATGGTCAACACGGTCACGCCCACGCTGTTCTCCCGCTGGCCCACGGCCGAGGCCCTGGCCGGCGCGGACCGTGACGAGATGGAGGCGGTGCTGCGGCCGACCGGCTTCTTCCGGGCCAAGACCAACTCGGTGATCACGCTGAGCGCCGCCATCGTCGAGCGCTTCGACGGCGAGGTGCCGGGCCGGCTCGCCGACCTCGTGACGCTGCCGGGGGTCGGCCGCAAGACCGCCAACGTCGTGCTCGGCAACGCGTTCGGCGTGCCCGGCATCACGGTCGACACGCACTTCGGCCGCCTGGTGCGCCGGTTCGGGTGGACCGACGAGACCGACCCCGTCAAGGTCGAGCACGTCATCGGGGCGATGTTCCCCAAGCGCGACTGGACCATGCTCAGCCACGTGCTGATCTTCCACGGCCGGCGCACCTGCCACGCACGCAAGCCCGCCTGCGGGGCCTGCCCGGTCGCCCAGTGGTGCCCCTCCTACGGCGAGGGCGAGACCGACCCGGTCAAGGCCCGCACGCTGCTGGCCTACGAGCTCGCGCCCGGCGCGCTCGTGCTGCCGGACCCGCCGCCCGGCCCGCTGCCCGACGACCCGCCGGCCGGTGAGAGCGCGGTGGCCGGCGCCCCCGCCGCGACGGGTTGACCGCTCGGGCGGGCGCGTGACCCACCACGCATCGGCGGGCCGATTCTCGAGAGCCCGGCAGGCTCCCCAGAATTGCTGCCTACCATGGCGCCCATGACCACGGCGTGCGCAGGGTGCCCCCGCTCGGCGAGCACGGCGTGACCGCCCCGACGCCCGGGTGGCTCGTCGACCTGGCGGCCCGCACCGACGTGGCCGAGCACGAGTGGTTCGCCACCTACGCGCCGCCCGAGGGCGAGGGCCGGCGGTCGGCCGTGCTCATGCTCTTCGGCCCCGACCCCCGCGGCGGGGAGGACGTCGTGCTCACCGAGCGGGCCCACACCCTGCGCTCGCACCCGGGACAGGTGTCCTTCCCCGGCGGCCGGCTCGACCCCGACGACGACGGCTCGGTCGGGGCGGCGCTGCGCGAGGCCGAGGAGGAGGTCGGCCTCGACCCGGCGGGAGTCGAGGTGCTGGCCACCTTCCCCGACCTCTTCCTCGCGCCGAGCCAGCACGCGGTGACGCCGGTGCTCGCGTGGTGGCCCAGCCCGGTGCCGGTGGGGGTCGTCGACCGCGGCGAGGTCGAGCGGGTGCTGCGGGTGCCGGTGTCCGACCTCGTGCACCCGGTCAACCGGTTCACCGCCGTCTTCGGTCCCTACCGCGGCCCGGCGTTCGAGGTCGGCGACCTGTTCGTGTGGGGCTTCACCGCGATGCTGCTCAGCAGCCTGTTCGACCTGGCCGGCCTGGCCGTGCCGTGGGACACCACCGTGGAGCGCCCGCTGCCCGACCGCGTGATGTCGCCGTGGATGCGGGGAAGCACGGGGTGAGCGGGTCGACGGCCCTCGACCTGACCCTGCTGTGCCTGCTCGGTCTCTACGCCTGGAGCGGCTGGCGGCAGGGTTTCGTGTCGGCCCTGCTCGGCCTGGTGGGCCTGGTCGGGGGCGCCTGGCTGGCGCTGCAGCTCGTGCCGTCGCTGCTCGAGGACCACGCCGGCATCTACCCGGCGACGCCGGTGGGGGTGCTCGCCCTGGTGGCCGCGGTCGTCGCCGTCGCCCTGCTCGGACAGGGCCTGATGCTGCTGCTGGCCCGGCGGGTGCGCGACGTCGTCACCGACCCCGCCGTGCAGGCGGTCGACTCCGGGCTCGGCCTGTTGGCCGTGCTCGTGACCGCCATGCTGGTGGTGTGGGTCGTCGCAGGCGCCGTGAGCACCAGCGGTCCGCGCGCGGCACGCGAACTGGTCTCCCACTCGGCTGTCGTGACGGCCCTGGACAAGCTGGTGCCGTCCGCCGCCGACGGGCTCGTGCAGGACCTCACCCAGGCGATGGACGACGGCGTCTTCCCGCGGGTCTTCGACGGCCTGGGCCCGGAGCCGATCGCTCCGGTCGACGCACCCGACGGTGCCGTCACCAAGGACCCGGACGTCGTGCGGGCCCTCACCTCGGTGGTGCACGTGCGCGCCGAGTCCGACGGGTGCGGCCAGGCACAGGTCGGCAGTGGCTGGGTGGTGGCCCGCGGCCGGGTCGCCACGAACGCCCACGTCGTGGCCGGCGCCGACCGGGTCACGGTCAGCGTGCGGGGCACGGGACGCGAGCACTCCGCTCGGGTGGTGGCCTTCGACCCCCGCCGTGACGTCGCGGTGCTCGAGGTGACCGAGCTCGGCGCCCCCGTCATCACGCAGGGGGCCGCGCTCGACACCGGTGCCGAGGCCGCCGTGGCGGGGTTCCCGGGTGACCAGGGGCTGTCGGTCGGGGCGGCGCGGGTGCGCGACCTGCTGCGGGCCCGGGGTGCCGACATCTACGGCAACGCCGACGTCACCCGCGAGATCTACTCCCTTCGCGCAGAAGTGCGCCGGGGGGCGTCGGGTGGACCGGTGATCGACCGCCGGGGAGAGGTCGTCGGCATGGTCTTCGCCACCTCGCTCGACGACGCCGACACCGGCTACGCGCTCACCCTCGACGAGATCGCGCCCGTCCTGCGTCGCGGTGTGCTGGGCTCACGGCCCGTGTCGACGGGGCGGTGCCTGTCAGGGTGACGTGGTCGGCGCCCCGGGCGTGGCGCCCGTGCTGCCGGATGCCGTGCTGCCGGATGCCGTGCTGCCCGCCGACCCGGCGCTCACCGCCGTGGCACCCGCCGCCGCGCCGACGGCATCCGGCTCGCCCTTGGGGTTCTTGATGGCGGAGATGGTCTGCTGGGCCTGGCCGATGGCACGCTCGGGGGCGGGCCTGGCCTGGTCGAGGGCCTTCTTGCCGAGCAGCGCCAGGATGGCGCCCACGATCAGCACGACCACCGCGACGATCAGGTAGCCGGCCCACACCGGCAGCCACGTGGAGATGCCCCAGGCGGCGCTGTGGAGCAGGAAGACGAAGCCGATCAGGGCGAGGAACGCCGCACCGGCGAGCAGGCCGGCGCCCTTGCCGAGCACCTTGGCGCCGTCGGTGACCTCGGCCTTGGCCAGGGCGATCTCGCCGCGCACGATGCCCTCGAGGTCGTGGGTGGCGTCCGCCACCAGCTGGCCGATGGTCCGATCCGTGCCCGTTGTCCCGGTTGCCATGCGTGTCCGCCTCACTGTCCACGTCGGCCCACGTCACGGGCCCTCGACGCAGACCTTACCCATCGGCGGCCGCTGTGGAACTACGTGGTCTCACGCTCGTAGACGTCGGGGATGCCGTCCGCGTCGTCGTCGCGCGACTCCAGCTCGGCGATCCGCCGGTAGGTCTGGTTGCGGATGCGCAGCAGGACGGAGGCGAGCAGGGCGGACAGCAGGGAGCCGACGAGCACGGCCAGCTTGACGGCATCGTCGCGCTCGGACCCCACCCCGAAGGCGAGCTCGCCGACGAGCAGCGACACGGTGAAGCCGACCCCGGTGAGCATGGCGAGCCCGAAGACGTCGCGCCAGGACAGGTCGGTGTCGAGCCGGGCACGGGTGAACCGGGCCACGAGGTAGGTCGAGCCGAAGACGCCCACGACCTTGCCGAGAACCAGGCCGGCGATCACGCCCAGCGCGACGGCATCGGTGAGGGCCGGGCCCAGCCCACCGTCGACGAACCGCACCCCGGAGGCGAAGAAGGCGAACACGGGCACGGCGACCCCCGCGGAGATCGGCCGCATCAGGTGCTCGAACTTGTGGGCGACATCGGTGTTGCGGTCGTGGGTGCTGATCGAGGGCACCGACGCGCGTGGCTTGACCGGCACCACGAGGCCGAGCAGCACGCCGGCCACGGTCGCGTGCACGCCGGAGGCATGGACCAGTCCCCAGGTGGCGAGCGCCAGGGGCAGCAGCAGCCACCAGTACGTGATGCGCCGCTGGGTGAGTGCGGCGAACAGCGCGAGCGGCACCAGCGCCATCAGCAGCGGACCCACGTGCAGGTCGGAGGTGTAGAAGACGGCGATGATCGTGATCGCGATGAGGTCGTCGACGACCGCGAGGGTCAGCAGGAACGAGCGCAGGGCCGACGGCAGCGAGGAGCCGATCACGGCCAGCACCGCGAGGGCGAAGGCGATGTCGGTGGCGGTGGGGATGGCCCAACCCCGCAGGGCGTCCCCCTCGCCGCCGGCCAGCACCACGGTGGCGACGAACACGACCGCGGGCACGACGACGCCACCGATGGCCGCCACGACCGGGACCACGGCCTTCGCGGGTGAGCGCAGGTCCCCGACGAGGAACTCCCGCTTCAGCTCCAGGCCGGCGACGAAGAAGAAGATGGCCAGCAGCCCGTCACCGGCCCAGTGGCCGACGGTGAGCTGCAGGTGGCCCCACTCGATGCCGACCACGGTGTCGCGCAGCGTGAAGTAGGCGTCGGACCATGGTGTGTTCGCCAGCACCAGAGCGGCCAGGGCGGCGACGAGCAGGAGTGCGCCGCCGATGGTCTCGGTGCGCAGCGCGTCGGCGACGACCTGGGCCTCGGGCCAGCTCGGCCGGCTGAGGATGCCCGGTCGTTCCTTCGGGGCGGGGGAGGGGTCAGTGCCAGCCATGCCTGGTCTCCTGTGGTCGGTGACACGGGTCTCCCCGCGGGGTCGCAACAGCGGTGCCGACCAGACTTCCCGGCGCTCCGCCGGAAGTCTATCTGCGGAGCGGCCGGGGGTCCGACCCGCTGCCGCGACCGTGGTGGCGCGGCCGGGCCACGGGTGGTTCGGCCGCTGATCCCGGGGCGCCGGGTCGGCCATGACACCGCCCGGTGGCCGGGTCATCCGGGGGGGAAGGCGGCGACGAAGAGGTCGATGACCCGGCGGTAGGAGCGGGTGTACTGGCCCTGTGCCCATGTCGTGTCGGGTTCGTTGGCCAGGTGCTGGCTCAGCACACCGAAGTGCAGGCTGGCGAGGATGACGAGCCCGTCGGGGGAGTCCGCCTCACCCGCGAGCTGGCCGCGCGCCACGGCGTGGGTGACCATCGCTCGCAGCTCGGCGACGAGCGCGTCTGCGGGGGCCATGGCCTCGGGGCTGGGGTGGAAACCCGGAACGGGGCGCCAGAACAGCAGCTGCGCCTCGACGGGGTGGGTGACGGCCCACTGGGCGGTGGCCGTCATCCCTGCGGACAACGCCTCGAGACCGGGCTCCTCTCCGGCGAGGCCGGCGTGCCAGATGGCCAGGTTGGCTCGTTGTCCGCGGGCGAAGACGGCGTCGTGGACGGCGAGGACCGACGGGAACCACTTGTACAGGGAGGGCGGCTGGATGGACAGCGCCCGGGCCAGCCGGGTCATGGTCAGCCCGGCCACCCCCAGCTCCGCCATGATCTCGACCGACCGGTCGAGGATCGACTCCAGGGTGGCCTGGTCCCGGGGGGTGCGGCGGCTGGGGGCGGTCACCGGATCAAGGGTAACCATCGGATTCCCTTGTCGGCTACGGCTACGAGGCGTAGCCTTCGGCAGGGCGTTGCGACGCGACGCCGCCCGTGGAGACAGGGGGATCAGCCATGAAGGTTCTTGCGGTTTCGACCAACACCGGCGACGGCAGCCCGTACCTGGCCGAGGAGGGGGCTGCGGTCGAGGACCTCAGCCGACGGGGAGTCGTGCAGTGGGTGCTGCTCAAGGCTGACTGGTCGGGTGCGGTGCTGCTCCTCGAGGTGCCGGACGTGGAGGTCGCCCGGGCCACCGTGGACGCGCTACCCATCGCTGCGCGTGGGCTCACGCGGTTCGAGCTGACCCCCGTGGTCGACCTCGCTGACGCTGGCGGACCAACGACGGCGTCGGCCTCTGGCTGACGTCCGGCGTCG
>JBJMHU010000173.1:0-23319 GCA_045807225.1 Ornithinibacter sp.
GGTATCGACCGAGGGCTAGGAGCACTCCGGTACCCGCCACAAGGTGAACGGCCCCTCCTTCGCCACGACCTCGAAGCCGCCCGCACGACTGACGCCGTCGATACCCCCGTACCGCCTCCACGCCCGCTGGCTCAGCTTCGCCCAGGGCCGTCCTCCCGTGATCACATAGCGCACGTTCTGACGGTGCATGGCCGCACACACGTCTACTCGGACCGCCGCCGAGGACAGGTCCGTCGCGAGAAGGCGGCGATCACCCGGGGCGGACGACTTCTCCGTCGCCAACAGCAGCTGCCGATCGCTGACCAACGGCAGGTAGGTTGCCCCGTTCCACGGGTTGGCGGCGACCACCCCGTTCGGCTCCATCCGCCGCGCCAGCGAGCGCAGCGAGGCCAGCTCCTCAGGGCTGGCCCAGGAGCGATCGACCGAGGTCTTGAAGTAGCGCTCGATGAAGTCGCGGCGCGCGTCGAGGTTGGCGCCACCGGTCACCAGCACGAACAGCAGCGGCGCCAGAACGGCCCCCATCCAGGCGTCGATGCGCCTGCGTTCCGGCCCGACTCCCGCACCTTGTCGTCGAGCGCTCCACAGTCGCCCGGGTAGGGCCAGTCCCGCGGCCGCGACGACAGCAGCGGGCACGACCACCATCGCCGCGAAACGTGGCGTGTTGTTGTACCAGGGCCAGGTCAACCACCGTGTCAGCTCGGTGTCGTACCCCGCGATCAGCAGGTACAGGCCCAAGGTCATGGCCAGGGAAGCGACCATCCAGCGGGCGCCCCACCGCACGACCAGCACGGCGACTCCGAGCACCGTGACCGCACTCAGTACCCACAGGTGCGGGCTACCCCGCGAGCTGAAGGTCACCGCGTCGAGCGCAGCGTCGACCGCGGACGTCTCCGCACCGAGCGAGTTGGAGCTGCGCAGGGCGATCGCCAACCGGGTCAGGACCGCCCAGGCGGCAGCGAGGACGGCCAGCCCGGTGATCAACGCCCCGACGAGCAGCAGAGCCGACCGGCGGTGGCCCCCGCGCCAGCTGGCGCCCACCACTTCGAGCACACGTTCGGCCACCGCCAGCAGGGCCATCGGCACCAGCGCGAAGAGCGCACCGGGGTGAGCCAGAGCGACGCCAGGCAGCATCACGAGGGCAAGGATCGCTGCCAGCACGCGAGGGGCCCCGCACCGGTCCGGCCGCAGGAACGCGACCACGGCGGCCAGGGCTGCAGGCACCGTGGCGAAGCCGAGCAGCAACGGCCACAGCACGCCGTATCCGAGGAACCAGGTGGGAAACGCGACGAACGAGGCGGCCGTCACTCCGGCTGCCAGTGAGGTGGCGCGTCCGGGGCCCACGACGAGGTGTGACAGCGCGATCGCCCCCGCTGGCCAGACCAGCGCGGCCACGGCAAGCGCCACCACCGAGGCCGCCACGGCGACATCGGTGCCTGTCAGCTGGGACACCGTGACAGCGACGTCGTGGAACGCGGCCGGGTAGAAGCCGGTGCCAGTGACCGAGGTGTAGCCCGCGGCGTGCAGGGAGCTCGCGTCCCCGGTGCGGAGCATCGACCGGATGGTACCGAGGTGAAAGATCGTGTCCGGCTGCTGCGGAAAGGCACTCGCAGTGCGGGTGACCAACACGTAGACGGCTGTGACCAGCACCGACGAGATGCCGAGCCCCAGCAGGGATGCGCCCGAGAGTCCATCCCTGTGCACAACGGGCTCATCGCCGAGCTCCCGGCGCCGGCGCACCATTGTCCCGAGTGCCCAGGCAAGCGCCCAAGCCGAAGCGGCCCACCCCAAGAAGGTCGGCACCGACCAGCTCATCCCCATGCTGGACGTCAGGATCGCCCCACAGGAGATCACGGTGATCGTGACGACGGGGGCGCAGGCCAGGCCAAGAAAGCCCCGCACTCCCAGCAACATCGACGCCACCCAGCCCGGCAGCAGCAGAACCACGACCGCAACGAGAAAGACGGGGAACGCCGTGAGCCAGCTCGTCGGCTCCGCCGGGATCATCGACCGGGGAGATCGCGTGTCATCACCAGATGCTGGATCTGGTCGGCCCCCTCGTGGCGCGCACCCGGCTCGGACAGGTCGACATCGCTCACGAGCCGGAATCCTACCCGCGAGTCACGGCCCACTGGACGACGCGCCGGGTACGTGGCGGCATCGTGCGACGAGACCCGCACCTGACCAGCGCACCGCCCCCGACCCGGCGTCGGGGGCGGTGTCGTCTCCCCGGCCGGTGGCGCCGCCCCCGCTGCGCGAGCGCGACGTCCGGCGTGCCGTCGCGGCGAGCCTGCTGGCTACCCTGAGGCCATGGTCACGTTGACGATCGCCCAGGACCCCGCCGCCGACCGCGTCCTGTCACAGGACCCGTTCGCCCTGCTCACCGGCATGCTGCTCGACCAGCAGTTCCCGATGGAGCGGGCCTTCGCCGGCCCGGCCAAGGTGCTCGAGCGCTTCGGCACCCTCGACCCCGGCGCGATCGCCACCGCCGACCCGGAGGCGTTCGCCGACCTGTGCGCCACACCGCCGGCGATCCACCGCTACGGTCGCTCGATGGCGGCGCGCATCCAGGCACTCGCCGCCGTCGTGCGCGACAGCTACGGCGGCGACGCCTCCGCCATCTGGCGCGACGCGTCCACCGGCGCGGAGCTGGTCACCCGTCTCAAGGCACTGCCCGGCTTCGGGGAGCAGAAGGCCCGCATCTTCACCGCCCTGCTCGGCAAGCAGCTCGGCATCCGGCCCGACGGCTGGGCCGAGGCCTGCGGTGCCTATGCCGAGGAGGGGTCGTACCGCTCGGTCGCCGACGTCGTCGACGCCGACTCGCTGCAGAAGGTGCGCGACTTCAAGAAGGCCGCCAAGGCGGCCGTGCGCGGCGAGGGCTGAGCGCGATGGGGCGGCAGGGCGGGGATGCCGGCCACCCGGCATCCGAGGAACGCCCCGTGTGCGCGACCTGCGGCACGACGCCGTCGGACGACGATGCCGTCGCGCTGGCCCGGATCACCTGGGCCCACGGCATCGAGAACGGCCGCGAGGTGTGGACCTGCGCCGCGTGCAGCCGCACCCACCTGCGCAGCATCGAGGGAAAGCTCGACTCGGCCTGGTGGTGAGCCCGCTGGTCAGTGCGGCGGGGGCGGCAGGCGCGACTCGTCGATGCCGGGCAGGTAGGCGCAGACCATCTCGCGCAGCGGCACGGTGCCGCCGATCTGGCTCAGCACCCCGATGCCGCCGAGCCACACCCGGTGGATGAGCAGGTACTCCGGCGGCAGGTTGAGCTTGAGCCCCACGAGGAACTGCGGACGGCGGGGGTCCTGCAGCGTGGCAGCGGCCCCGCGCAGCCACTCGCGGGTGGGGGTGAACTCCTCGTGGAGCAGGGGCTCGACGAGCGGGGTCAGGTAGGCGAGCAGCGCGTCGGGGTCGATGTCGACGCCCTTGCGGATGAACCCTTCGTCGCGCAACGCGGCCTCCAGGGCGACGGCGTCACCCGCCAGTGCCTCGGTGAGCACCCGGCCCAGTGAGCTCGGCAGCCCGTGCGGCAGCCGGTTGACCGCTCCGAAGTCGAGCACTCCCAGCCGGCCGTCCTGGGTGATGCGGAAGTTGCCGGGGTGCGGGTCGGCGTGCAGGAGGTGCGCGCGGTTCGGCCCGCGGAGCAGGAACTCGAAGTAGAGCGTGGCCGCCTCGTCGCGCTCCTCCTGGCTGCCGTCGGTGATGATCCGCGACAGCGGGGTGCCGTCGACCCACTCGGTGACCAGCACGTGGTGCGAGTCGACGAGCACGTCGGGCACGAGCACGTCGTCGTCGTCGCGGAAGGCGGTGGCGAAGTGCCGCTGGTGGCGCGCCTCGAGGTGGTAGTCGAGCTCCTCGCTCATCCGGGCCTTGAGCTCCTCCATGATCGGCTTGACGTCGATGCCCGGGAGCCAGGACCCCGCCATCCGGGCCACGCGCGAGAGCTGGTTGAGGTCGGACATCAGGGCCTCGGCCGCCCCGGGGTACTGGATCTTGACGGCGACCTCGCGCCCGTCGCGCCAGACCCCCTTGTGCACCTGCCCGATCGAGGCGGCGGCGGCCGGCACGTCGTCGAACTCGACGAGCTTGGTGCTGGCCCAGCGTGGCCCGAGCTCGCGGGCCAGGATCTCGTGCACCCGGTCGGCCCCCATCGGCGGGCCGGACTCCTGCAGCTTGGTGAGCGTCGCGCGATAGGGCCCGGCGAGCTCCTCGGGCATCGCGGCCTCCATCACCGACAGGGCCTGGCCGAACTTCATCGCCCCGCCCTTGAGCTGGCCGAGGACCGAGAAGAGCTGCTCGGCCGTGCGCGCCTGCAGCTCGGCGGCGACGGCCTCGGCGGGACGGCCCCCCACCCGCTTCCCGACTCCGAGGGCCGCTCGACCGGCGTGCCCGAGGGGCAGCCCGACGAGCTTGGCGGTCCGCACTATCGAGCCTCGGGGGATGTCGGTCACCCCGCCATTGTCACTGACGCGCACGTGCAGTCCGGCCGCACCTTCCACAGCCGGTGCGTCACGGCCACCTCGTCAAGGCCGATCTCGGTCGAGATCCCGCCCAGCGAGGTGTCGCCACGCAGCGTCGCCAGCACCGTCACAGTGGTGACCGCGGCAGCCAGCACGGCGGTGCCGGCCGGCACCGACCCGACCCCGGTGACCCGGCCGGCGGGCCACGCCGGACGGGCGCAGCGCAGGCACGCCGTGCGCCCGGGCAGCACGAGGGGCCCGACGACCACGCCGCTGGCACCGAGCACGACCGGCAGGTGGGCGACGCCACGGGCCTGCCACGGGGCCCCGGCCCACGACGGGCTGCGCCCCTCCGTGACGATGACGACCGCCGACGGCGGCCGGGCGCGGTCGGCCAGGGCCAGCTCGGCCCCGTCGGCCGCGTGCCGGCCGCCGCGCACGCTCACCGCGCAGCGGCGCAGCTGGGCGAGCACCTCGTCGGCCAGCGGCCCCCAGCCGTCGACCACCACGAGACCGTCCACCGCCACCCCCTCAGAGCACTCCTCGCCGACGCAGCCATCCTGCCGCGCGCCCCGGTTCCCGCGGTGGCCGTCCACAGGCCTGGGAACGGCGAACGGCCCCGATCCGGTGGGATCGGGGCCGTTTCGCTCGAGACCGGTGCTCAGGCCTTGCCGAGGATGCGGTTGAGGTTGGTGCCACACACCGGGCACACGCCCTTGGCCATCCGGCGACCGTTCTCGGAGACGACCACCTTGCCCTCGGCCTCCCGCTTCTCCTTGCACTTCACGCAGTAGAACTCGCCCTTGTAGGTCTCGTCAGCCATGAACGTTCTCCTTGTCGTCGACCCGGCGCCGGCCGGGTCGATGCCTGTGGTGCCGCCACTGCGGCGGGGACGCCCACAACCCTAGCCACGGCGCAGCACGATCACCCTTGTGACGCGCCCGCGTGCATGCTCGCCGGCGCACCGCAGGTCACACGCGTACCATCCGCCACTCCAGCAGGTCGCAGCCCTACGCTCGTACCGTGAGGAGCGAGGACGTCGAGGTCCGGCGCAGCCGTCGTCGTCGGCGCACGGTGAGCGCCTACCGCGACGGCGCGCGCACCGTCGTGCTCATCCCGGCCTCGTTCAGCGCCGCCGAGGAGGAGCGCTGGGTCGAGCGGATGCTGGCCCGGCTGGGGGCCGGCGAGCGGCGTCGGGAGTCCTCCGACGAGGCGCTGGCCGCGCGCGCGGAGACGCTGTCACGCCGCTACCTCGGTGGGCACGCCCGACCGAGCAGCGTGCGGTGGGTGTCGACGATGGGCCGTCGCTGGGCGTCGTGCACCCCGGCCGAGGGCACCATCCGGGTCTCCGACCGCCTGCGGGACGTGCCCGACCACGTGCTCGACTACGTGCTGCTCCACGAGCTCGCCCACCTGCTGGTGCCCGGCCACGGGCCGTCGTTCTGGCGCCTGCTCGCGTCCTACCCGCGCCTGGAGCGCTCCCGGGGCTTCCTCGACGGGCTCGCCCACGCCGAGGGGCTGCCGCCCGAGTCCGACGGTCAGGACCCGGTCGACGGCGACGACCCGGTCGACGGCGACTCGGTCGGCGGTGGCTCAGACGAGCCCGAGGGCCAGGCGGGCGGCTGACACCAGCGGCGCGAGCTCACCGCGGGTGCCCTCCGGCAGCGCGTCGGCCGCCCACCACCGGACGTCGTGCGACTCGGCGCTGACGACGGCTCGCGCGCCGACCGGTGCCACGGCGGCGAATCGCACGTCGAGGTGCTCACGGCAGGCACCGAAGGACCCGACCAGGGTGTGCCGGTCCAGCTGCACGGGGTGCGGAAGCGGCTCGAGGGTGCCGATGCCCGACTCCTCGCGGCCCTCCCGCCGAGCCGCCGCCCACAGTGAGGAGTCCTCGACCTCGAGGTGTCCGCCGAGCTGGAACCACTCGTTGGCCTTGCGGTGCAGGGTGAGCAGCACCCGCTCGCCGCCGGCGTCGAGCACCACGCAGGATGCCGTGAGGTGCGCCGGAGGCCCGGCCTTGGCAACCGCGTCGGGGTGTGCCGAGAGGTGCTCGAGGTAGTCGCGGCGAAGCCGGTCCTGCCCGGCATCCGGCGCCGCCCACCCCTGGAGCACCGACACCGCGTCGGCCCGCAGCGCCGCGTAGGCCGCCACCACCGCCGGGTCGGGCACCGGCCGCACCGGGTCGGCGGACCCGGGAGCGGCATCGCTCACCCGTCGCCCTCTCCGCGCAGCAGGGCGTCGAGCGCGGCATCCATGTCGTCGGTCTGCGGTCGGGCGGTGCGCTCGACGTAGCCCAGCGGGTCGTCGAGGTCGGTCGTGCTCGGTGCCAGGTCCGGATGGCGCCAGGCGCCGTCGCGCGCAGCCGGCCCGCCGGAGTCCTCGAGCGCCGCGAACAGGTTCGCGGCGTCGCGCAGCCGCCGCGGGCGCAGCTCGAGGCCCACGAGCGCCCCGAACGCCTTCTCGGCCGGGCCGCCCGTGGCCCGGCGGCGGCGCACGGCCTCACCGAGGGCGTCGGCCTGCGGGAGGTGGGCCCGGGTGGCCCGGTCGGCGACGACGTCGACCCAGCCCTCGACCAGGGCGAGCAGCGTCTCGAGCCTCGCCAGGGCGGCCTGCTGGGCAGGGGAGTGCTGTGGGGCGAACATCCGCCCTTGCAGGGCCTGCTGCACGGCCTCGGGGTCGCTGGGGTCGATCGACCCGACGGCCTCCTCGATCGCCGAGGTGTCGATGCTGATGTCGGCGGCGTAGTCGCGCACGGCGGCCAGCAGGGCGGGGGCGAGCCACGGCACGGCGCCGAACAGCCGCACCCGGGCCACCTCGCGCACGGCCAGGTAGAGGCGGGCCTGGGGCTCGTCGACCTCCAGGCCCGCGGCGAACTCGCGCACGGCGACCGGCATCAGCACGACGGTGGGTGCCGCGACCAGCGGCAGCGAGACCTCGCAGCCGGTGAGCACCTCGTGGGCCAGCGTGCCGGTGCCCTGGCCGAGCTGCATCGAGAACATCGAGCCGTGCATCCGGCGCAGCATCGGGCCGGCCTGGTCGAGCATGCCCGCCGGCAGCCCGGTCTCCCCGGTCTCTCCAGTCTCCGCCAGCTCGCCGAGCTGGCCCAGCTGGCCGGTGAGGGCGGTGCCCACGGCATCGGTCACGCCCGCGGCCACGGGCTCGACGAGGTCGGTCCACACCGGCATGGTCGCCTCGACCCACTCGGCGCCGCTCCAGGCGGCGCCGACGAGGCCGGGGGTGGTGAGGTCGGTCACGGCGTCGAGCCACATGCCGGCCACCTGCACCGCCTCGGCGGCGGCCCGGCCGTCGGCGGCGCTCGCGCGCTCGTCGCCCTCGGCGGCCACCGTCTTGCGGGCGATGTCGGTGGCGAGCACCGCGTTGACGGCGGTGTCGCTCTCCGGCGCGGCGAACATGGCCTGCACCTGACCCATCACCATCGCCAGCATCTGGGGGTCGATCTTGTCCAGCCCCATGCCCTGCATCATCGAGGCCAGCTCCGGCGGGAGCTCACCACCGGTGAGGCCGCGCAGCAGCTGCTCGAGCTCCGCGGGCAGCTGGGGGGTGTCGTCGTCGTCGGAATGGGAGTCGCTCACGCCGGTCTCCTCGCGGGGGGTGAGAGGATGTCGTCTCGTACAGCCAACCACGATCCGGCCCGTAAGGTTCCGCCGGGCCGTTCCCGAGGAGCCCCATGCCGACCGACCACGACCCGGTCGCGCTCGTCGCCCTGCGCGACCAGCCGCTGTCCGTCGACGAGGTGCTCGACTCCGTCCGGCACCCCACCTGTGGTGGCATCGCCCTGTTCGTCGGTGTGGTGCGCGACCACGACCACGGCGACGCGGTCACCTCGCTCGACTACGAGGCGCACCCCACGGCGGCCGACACCATGCGCCGCACCTGCGAGGACGTGCTGGGCCGTTCGGAGGCGGTGCGCGTCGCCGCGGTGCACCGCACCGGTGCGCTGCGCATCGGCGACCTCGCGGTCGTCGTCGCGGCGGCGGCCCCGCACCGCGGCCAGGCCTTCGACGCCTGCCGCGACCTGATCGACACCCTCAAGGCCGACACCCCGATCTGGAAGCACCAGAGGCTGGGCGACGGCTCCACCGAGTGGGTGGGTCTGCCGTGAGCCAGCCGACGCACGACGTGCTGCACGGCGCGGGAGACGGCAGCGGTGAGGTCGCCCAGGGGCGCACCGGGAGGGGCCGGAACCCGGGCAACCGGCCGGGGCTGGCGGCGGGGGTGCTCCTCACCGCCACCTTCGTGGCCATCGCGGTCGCGGCGGCGCTCACCTTCGTGGGTCTCCCGTACGTCGTCATGTCACCCGGCCCCGCCACCAACATCCTCGGCAAGGTCGACGGCAAGCCGCTGCTGTCCGTCGAGGGCGCGCCGACCTACCCCACGAGCGGCTCCCTCGACTTCACGACGGTCAGCGTCGACGGCGGCCCCGGTGTGCGCGTCACGGTCTACGACCTGGCCCAGGCCTGGCTCAGCGGCGCGCAGGAGATCCTGCCCGAGGAACAGGTCTTCCCCCCGCAGCAGACCGAGCAGGACGCCCAGGAGGAGGGCGCGGCCGAGATGGCCGGCTCGCAGAGCGTCGCCACCGCGACGGCGCTGCGGGCGGTCGGCACCAAGGTGCCCGAGATGGTCGTCGTCGCCGGCGTCCCCGACGGCAGCCCGAGCAAGGGCATCCTCCAGCCCGATGACGTGCTCGTCACCATCGACGGTGACCCCGCGACGTCCTCGGATGCCGTGCGCGCCGCCGTGCAGCGCCACCAGCCGGGAGACTCCTTCCCGGTGGTGGTGCGCCGCGGCGGCAAGGAGCAGACCGTCACCGCGAAGACCACCGAGGCCGACGGCCGCACGGTGATGGGGGTCGGCCTGCGCCTCGACTACGACCTTCCGGTCGACGTCACGCTGCGCACCGGCAGCGTGGGTGGCCCGTCGGCAGGCCTGATGTTCAGCCTGGCCATCTACGACGCCCTCACCCCCGGCGAGCTCACCGGCGGCAAGAAGATCGCCGGCACCGGCACGCTCGACGACGCCGGCTCGGTCGGGCCGATCGGCGGCATCCGGCAGAAGCTGGTCGGGGCGCGCCGGGCCGGCGCCGACTTCTTCCTCGCCCCCGCCGACAACTGCGCCGACATCGGCCAGGCGGTCCCCGACGGCCTGCGGGTGGTCAAGGTGGGCAGCTTCGACGAGGGCCGCAAGGCGGTCCAGGCGATCGGCGAGGGCAAGGCGGCATCCCTGCCCACCTGCGGCTGAGCCGCGGCCCCGCGAGCGTCAGTCGTCGCTGAAGGTCGCCCGCAGGGCGTGCACCAGGCCGGGCGCGATGTCCTCGCCGAGGGCGACCCGGTCGTCGCTGTCGTGGTCGCGCTGGCGCAGCAGGCAGCGAGCCGCACCGTCGCGGGTCACCGCCACCAGCAGCCGCACGTCGGCCCGGTGCGGGTGCTCGGCGACCGCCCGCAGCGCCTCGCTCTCGTCCTCGGGCAGCTCACGCTCGGCTTCCGGTGGCACCACGATCCGCTCGACGGCGAGGGCGCACCCGGCCACCTGCTCCGGCCACGCGATCCGGGCCAGCAGGTCCTCCAGGCCGTCGGCCTGCGGCAGCTCGTCCTGCTCCACGGCGCTCAGCGCCCCTGTGACGGCGTCGTGGGCGGCCATCCCCTCGGCGAGGTGCGGCTCGTGCGCGAGCAGGTCCTGCGTCGGCACCAGGGCGAACAGGCGCACCGGCTGGTCCCAGCCCGAACGGGCGACGTGCCGCTCGGTGTCGAGGGCGGCGAGGGTGAGCGGGTCGGTCACGGGCTGTGGGGCGTCGGTCACCGGACCATGGTGCCTGATCGGGTGCGCAGGTGGCCGGGGTACATTGCTCGCCACGGTCGAGACGGGGATCCCCGACGACGGGACGAGGAGAGCAGTGAGTCGCTCGGAGTGGTTCGACGGGCCCACGGGTCCGGGAGACGGTTCGGCACGCCCCGAGGGGTCCGACGGCGGGTCCGGCGAGCCGGCTCGCGCCACCCGACGGCGCCGCCGGGGGCCGCTGGGCACGACCCTGCTCGTCATGCTCGGGGTGGTCGTGGTCGGGGGAATCGCCGCCGACGTGCTCACCGACGTGTGGTGGTACGACTCGGTCGGCTTCGTCGACGTGTTCTGGAAGGAGCTGCTCACCAAGGCGGGGCTGTTCCTCGTCGCGGGGCTGATCACCGGCGCCGTGGTGGCCTCCAGCCTGGTCATCGCCTACCGCACCCGCCCCCTCTACATCCCGGTCACCCCGGCCCAGCAGGTGCTCGAGCAGTACCGTCAGGCCATCGAGCCGCTGCGCCGCGTCGCGGTCTGGGCGGTGCCGGTCGTGCTCGGCCTCCTGGCCGGCTCGGGGTCGATGGGGGCCTGGCGCACCTTCCTGCTCTGGGCCAACCGCCAGCCCTTCGGCATCAAGGACCCCCAGTTCGGCCTCGACGTGGGCTTCTTCGTCTTCACCCTGCCGTGGCTTCGGTTCATCGTCAGCTTCCTGACCGTCGTGCTCGCCCTGGCGTTCGTCGCCGCGGCGTTCACCCACTACGTCTACGGCGGCCTGCAGCTGCCCGGGCGCGGGCCGACCACGCGCGCGGCCTACGTGCACCTCGGCATCCTCGGCGCGCTCATCGCCCTCACCCGGGCCGCGTCCTACTGGCTCGACCGCTACTCGCTGTCCACCCAGAAGGGCTCCCTGCTCACCGGCATCACCTACACCGACGACAAGGCCGTGCTGCCCACCAAGGCCATCCTCGCGGTCGCCGCCGTGATGTGCGCCGGCTTCTTCCTGGCGGCGATCTGGAGCCGCAGCTGGCGGCTGCCCATCACCGGGGTCGTGCTGCTCGTCGTCACCGCGGTGGTGGTCGGCGGCATCTACCCCGCGCTGATCCAGTCGCTCAAGGTCACCCCGTCGGCCAAGTCGCTCGAGGCCAAGTACATCGAGCGCAACATCAACGCCACCCGCGCGGCCTTCGGGCTCGACCGGGTCAAGCGCATCCAGAACCCCTCGCCGCCCGAGACCGAGAACAAGGCCGTGCTGCGCGCCGCCGCCAACGACATCCCGGGCGTGCGCATCATCGACCCCAACGTCGTCGCGCCCACGTTCCGCCAGCTGCAGGCCCAGCGCGACTACTACGCCTTCCCCGACACCCTCGACGTCGACCGCTACACGATCGACAAGCAGACCCGCGATGCCGTGGTGGCGGTGCGCGAGATCAACCTCGACGGCCTGCCCGACGGCCAGCGCAACTGGCTCAACGACCACACCGTCTACACCCACGGCTACGGCTTCTACGCGGCCTACGGCAACCAGCGCACCACCGAGGGTGACCCGGTCTTCTTCGAGGGCGGCGGGCTCAGCGCCATCGGCAAGTACGAGCCGCGGGCCTACTTCGCCGAGCTGTCACCCACCTACTCGGTGGTCGGCGCCGAGAAGGGTGCCCCGCCGCGCGAGTTCGACTACCCCGCCGGGGGCGAGGGCGACGTGGCCGTGCAGAACACCTACTCCGGCAACGGCGGTGTCGCGATCGGTTCGACCCTGCGCAAGCTCGCCTACGCCGTCAAGTACCGCGAGGCCAACTTCCTGCTCTCGGATGCCGTGAACGGCGCCTCCCGCATCCTCGACCACCGCACCCCCACCGAGCGGGTGGAGCGGGTGGCCCCGTGGCTGCGGCTCGACGGCAACGTCTACCCGGCCGTGGTGCAGGGCCGGGTGCAGTGGATCGTCGACGGCTTCACGACGTCGGCCAACTACCCGAACAGCCGGCTCATCGAGCTGGCCGAGGCCACGTCCGACTCGGTGGCCCAGCGCTCCAACGTCGTCACCGTGGGCGCCGGCCAGGTCAACTACGTCCGCAACGCGGTCAAGGCCACCGTCGACGCCTACACCGGCGAGGTGAAGCTCTACGGGTGGGACACCACCGACCCGATGCTCAAGGCGTGGAGCAACGCGTTCCCGGGGTCGGTGCGCAAGATCTCCGAGATCTCCGGCGACCTGATGGCCCACATCCGCTACCCGCAGGACTTCCTCAAGGTGCAGCGCGAGCTGATCACCGAGTACCACGTCACCAACCCCGGCGACTTCTTCTCCGGCTCCGACAAGTGGCGCGTGCCGCGCGACCCGTCGACGAGCGCGCAGCAGGACCAGCCGCCGGTGTTCCAGTCGATCGCGATGCCGGGGGAGGACGAGGCCGCATTCTCGATCACCTCGCCGTTCGTCCCGGCGACGACCAACGGCGAGGGTGGGCGCGAGATCCTGCGTGGCCTGCTGGCGGTCGACGCCGACGCCGGCAACCAGGCCGGCAAGCCGGCGGCCGACTACGGCCTCCTGCGGCTGCTCGAGTACGGCTCGGCGACCCCGGCCGGCCCGGGCCAGGTGCTCAACCAGATCAAGAACTCCCCGGAACGCTCCCAGAACGAGGCGGAGCAGCTGTCGCTGGCGCAGTACATCACCCAGAACTCCAGCGGTGGCAAGACGTTGACCTACGGCAACCTGCTGTCCTTCCCGCTCGAGGGGCGGATGTTCTACGTGCAGCCCCTGTACGTGCAGGCGGCGTCGGGGTCGGGGTCCTTCCCGCAGAACAAGGCCGTCGTCACGGTCTACGGCAACACCGTCGCCTGGGGTGACACCCTCGGGCAGGCCGTGAGCGGCCTGTTCGGCGAGGGCGCCGCCGCCGACGACCCGACCGAGCCCAACGGCCCCACCACGCCCGGGGCCAGCGCCGCGGTGCAGCTCACCGAGGCGCTCACCGAGATCCAGGCGGCGTACCAGGCCGGCCAGGACGCCCTCAAGGCGGGCGACTTCGGGGCCTACGGCGACGCCCAGAAGCGGCTCGACACCGCCATCAAGCGGGCCCAGGCGTTGGCGCCGCAGCTCGTGGTGGCCGGGGCGACGCCCAGCCCGTCACCCAGCGGTGGCGCGAGCCCGGCGCCCAGCCCGTCTGCCACGGCGTCCCCGACCGGCTGACCCCGGCTCACGGGGGGTCAGCCGGCCGGGCCGATTTGTCCTGCGCCGGGTGGGTCACGTACGCTCGAGCCATACCGAGCACGGGTTCTCCCGAAGCCGTGACTCACTCGACGCGGGGTGGAGCAGCTCGGTAGCTCGCCGGGCTCATAACCCGGAGGTCGCAGGTTCAAATCCTGCCCCCGCTACCACGTGAAGAAGCCGGACGGCGAGAGCCGTCCGGCTTCTTGCGTCGTCAGTAGCTGACGTGGACCGTGGGACTGAGGTCGCTCACGTACCGGCTTGCGACACCGCGGTAGGAGAAGCGGTAGTACGTGCTCCGTTTCGGCTGCTGGGTGGTCGTGACGTACCCGGTCGAGCCGGTGCGCAGCGTGGCCACGGTGGTCCAGGTGGTCGAACCGGCGTACCGGCGCTGCAGGTACACGGTCTGGGCGGGCACCGCCTTGCTGCCCGGGGTGAGCAGGCGGCCGGTGATCTGGTCCGGCCGGCCCGCGGTGACCTTGGCGGACATCACCGTCGGAGTGGTGAGGGTGACCCCGGCCGCGGACGGCAGAGCGGTGGCCGACCCGGCGTACGACATCACCACGACGGTGGGGACGCTCGGGTAGTACTTGTACGCCAGCTGCCCCGCGGTGTTGGTCTTGTACGTTCCCACCGTCGTGTACGCGGTCGTGGTGGTGGCACGGCGCTTGATCGTGACCGATGCGCCGGCCATGACCTTGCCGGTGGCCTTGGCGCGGATGGTGACGGTGGCGATCCGCGGCCAGGTGCCGGTGATCCCGATGATGGCGGTGGTGGCTGCCTTCGTGGTGGCGGGCACGGTCGGTGCGGTGTACGCGCCGAAGTACTGCCAGTGCCACGCCTCGGCGCGCGAGGAGCCCTGCAACGCCCAGGTGGGCTGTGCCCAGCCGTACTTCGGTGCGTTCTCGGAGAACCACACGTGTCGGGCGTTGCCGAAGATCCCGACACCGCAGCCCAGGTCGGCGGCGATGGCCCACCCGTGGTTGGACGTGCCGGGAACCGCTGCAACGTTCGGGCCCAGCTCGTTGTACAGGGTCACCTGCTTGGCGTAGGAGCGGTAGGCGTCGTTGACGCAGATGTTCGCGCCGAACTTTGTCTTGTAGAGCTCGTTGAGGGCCACGAACTTCGCCGCCGCGTCGCAGCGCAGGTGGTCGACGGTCTGCCACGGGATCGGGCACATGGCCGACGCGGGGATGTAGCCGTTCTGGTAGCCGCCCCATCCGTCCGCGGCGGCGATCGCCGCCCCGGCCACCGAGGCGGGTTCCGAACCGGGGGCTGGTGACGTGGCCACGACGGGGGACGCGGTGGGTGCGGTGGCGGGGGAGGCCTGCGCAGCGGTGGCGGACACGCCCGCCAGCAGTGGGAGGGCGGTGAGCAGGGTCAGGGTGCGTGAGAGCACGGACATGGGGACAGGTTCCTTCCGGGTGGCGCCTGCGGAACGGGACCTGTCGGGTTCGGGCAGCCGGTGCCCGGCCTGTCGTGCAGGCTTCACCCCAGGGAGTGGACGCTCCCGTGTTGCGGGCGTCCCGCCCCCACCAGAGATCGTGCTGGGTGACCCGGGTGCTGGTGGGGTTCGGCGACGCCCGGGTCCGGCCGCGGATGGCCCACGGCTCCTCAAGGCCTCGGCCAGCCCCTGACCTTGCCGAGGGGAGCGTCACAAGTCGTTCCGCTCCGCCCAATACTGTTGTGCACGTGCCGACCCGGCGCAGGCGCTTGACGACTTCATCACGTCCTGGGCGCGCCGGACTCTCAAGGTTCTCTCACCGAACGCCCTGACCCTCCTACCTGCCGGGCAGGTGCCCGGCGGCAGCGCTCAGGGAGCGATCGGGGTGAAGGGTGCCACCTCGTCGTCGGAACCGTGCACCAGCACGCTCGAGGACTCCGGGATCTCGCGCCAGGCCCCGGCCAGGTCGCCCAGCGGCTCGGAGACCACGACCCGCGCGTCGTCCGACAGGTCGTGCAGCACCGGGTTGTCGGGGTACTGCGCCCGCAGCGTCGAGACGTCGGTGCTCTGGAACAGCGAGCGCGACATCCCCTCGCTGGAGTAGCGGAACGCCCAGGTGGTGTCGCCGTCGGTGGTGGCCACCGTCATCTGCACCGGGAAGGTGATGCCGTGGCTTCGCCCCACCTCCTCCACCAGACCGACCGCACGGGCCACGCCCGCACGCGGGTCGTCGCGCAGCCCGAAGCTCAGCGCCAGGAAGAAGAGCATCTCGGAGTCGGTGGACCCGGCGATGTCGGCGAACAGCGCCGGGTCGACCTCCATCGCGAGGTCGCGCTTGACCTCGTGGAAGCCGCCCAGGTAGCCGTTGTGCATCCACAGCCAGTTGTCGTGGCGGAACGGGTGGCAGTTGGTCTGCTGCACGGCGGAGCCCGTCGACGCCCGGATGTGCGCGAAGACCCGCCCGGCCGCGGCGTGGGCGCACAGCTCGCGCAGGTTGAGGTCGTTCCAGGCCGGCTCGGTGCTCCGGAACAGCCCCGGCGTCTCTGCCGCGCCGTACCACCCCACCCCGAAGCCGTCCCCGTTGGTCGTCGTGGCACCCATCAGCGAGTGCTTGCTCTGCGCGACCAGGGAGTTCTTCGGCTTGTAGAGCAGGTCCTCGAGCAGCACCGGTGATCCCGAGTACGCCAGCCAGCGGCACATGATGGCCTCCTCTTCCCGTCGTGGAGCCTTCCTTCAGCCAACTCCCGGGCAGCCCCGCCCGCCTCATCCGCGCCGGGTGACCGGGCCCTCGGTGGGTGGGGAGCCGGCGCGCACCCCCGAGAGTGACTTCGGGCACGTGCCGGGTATGGGGCATACCGTGCAGACACCCCACGTTGACCCGCCCGTGAGCACCCCCCACAGAGTCGTCGTCATCGGTTCGGGCTTCGGAGGCCTCTTCGGCACCCAGGCCCTGCGCCGCCGCACGGACGTCGAGGTGACGTTGATCGCCCCGACCAGCCACCACCTCTTCCAGCCGCTGCTGTACCAGGTGGCCACCGGCATCCTGTCCGAGGGCGAGATCGCCCCGAGCACGCGTGAGGTGCTGTCCCGACAGCGCAACGCCCGGGTGGTGCTGGGCACCGTGACCTCCATCGACCTCGAGGCACGCACGGTGACCTCCGAGGTGCTGGGTCGCACGTCGGTCACCCCCTACGACAGCCTGCTGGTCGCCGCCGGAGCGG
This sequence comes from Ornithinibacter sp., assembly GCA_045807225.1. Classification (GTDB taxonomy): domain Bacteria; phylum Actinomycetota; class Actinomycetes; order Actinomycetales; family Dermatophilaceae; genus Fodinibacter. The sequence continues at coordinate 16,618 of JBJMHU010000173.1, forward strand.
GCCAGTCCTACTTCGGCAACGACCAGTTCGCCGAGTTCGCCCCCGGCATGAAGTCCATCGACGACGCCCTCGAGCTGCGCGGCCGCATCTTCGGGGCCTTCGAGCTCGCCGAGCTCTCCACCAACTCCGTCGAGCGCGAGCGGGCGCTGACCTTCGTGGTGGTCGGCGCCGGCCCCACCGGAGTGGAGATGGCCGGCCAGATCGCCGAGCTCGCGCACCGCACCCTGCGCAACGACTTCCGCCGCATCGACCCCAGCCAGGCGCGCATCATCCTCGTCGACGCGGTCGACACCGTGCTCTCCTCCTTCGGCGAGCGGCTGGGCGGAGCGGCGAAGCGGCGCCTCACCGAGATGGGCGTCGAGGTGCGGCTGAGGACCATGGTCACCGACGTCGACTCCACCGGCATCACGGTCAAGGAGCCAGACGGCAGCTCGAGCCGGATCGAGGCGCTCACCAAGGTGTGGGCGGCCGGGGTGCAGGCCAGCCCGCTGGGCCGGCAGGTCGCCGAGCAGTCGGGCGCGAGCATCGACCGCGCGGGCCGCGTGCAGGTGCTGCCCGACCTCACCGTGCCGGGCCACCCGGAGGTGTTCGTGGTCGGCGACATGATGTCGCTGGACAACCTCCCCGGAGTGGCGCAGGTCGCCATCCAGGGCGCCCGGTTCGCCGCGAAGCAGATCACCGCTCGGCTCGACGGCAAGGAGCCGCAGCCCCGCTTCGAGTACTTCGACAAGGGCTCGATGGCCACCATCTCCCGGTTCAGCGCGGTGGCCTCCATCGGGCGGCTGCGCTTCTCGGGCTTCCTCGCCTGGGTGCTGTGGCTGGGGGTGCACCTCGTCTACATCATCGGCTTCAAGCAGCGCATCACGACCCTGCTGCACTGGGCGGTCAGCTTCCTGGGGCGGGGTCGGGCCGAGCGCGCCACCACGCAGCAGCAGGTGTTCGGGCGTCGAGCCCTGGACCTCCTGCCGCGCGACGAGCACCCCGTCATCCCCACCGACCCGGCAGACTCCGAGGTCAGCGGCGTTGCCGAGCTCGAGCACCGGCACCGCGCCACCGGCTGACCGGCGGCCGCCGGGGCACGTAGGGTGACCGCCATGCCGCTGCACTACCCCATCCACCGCCGCACGCTCCCCAACGGGATGCGCGTCGTCGTCAGCCCCGACCACACGGTCCCCAACGTCACGGTCAACCTGTGGGTCGGGGTGGGTTCGCGCCACGAGAGCGCGGGCCGCACCGGCTTCGCACACCTCTTCGAGCACCTGATGTTCCAGGGCTCGCGCCACGTGCGCAGCGGCGAGCACTTCGAGGCGCTGATGGCACAGGGCGGCCGGCTGAACGCGACCACCTGGTTCGACCGCACGAACTACTTCGAGACGGTGCCGACGGGAGCGGTCGAGCTGGCCCTGTGGCTCGAGGCGGACCGGCACGGCCACCTGCTCGACGCCGTGACCCAGGAGAACCTCGACAACCAGCGTGACGTGGTCAAGGAGGAGAAGCGGCAGCGCTACGACAACCAGCCCTACGGCAACGCGCTGATCGACGTCTACGCGGCCGTCTTCCCCGAGGGGCACCCCTACCACCACTCCACCATCGGCTCGATGGAGGACCTCGACGCCGCCAGCCTGGACGACGTGCACGCCTTCTTCCGGGCGCACTACGGCCCGGACAACACCGTCATCACCCTGTGCGGCGACCTCGGCCCCGAGCAGGGTTTCGAGCTCGTCGAGCGCTACTTCGGCGACCTCGAGCCGCGGGCCGCCCCCCGCCGGCCCGACCATCCCCAGCTCGCCCCCCTCGAGCACCCGGTGCGCGTCGACCGGCGCGAGGTCGTGCCCAACGACCGTCTGCACGTCGCCTTCCGGCTCCCGGTCGACGAGACCGACGAGTTCCTGGCGGCAGCGGTCGCGCTCGACTGCATCGGCGGCCTGGCCACCTCCCGCCTCGTCCGCCGGCTGGTCCGTCGGGAGCAGACCGCGCTCGGCGCCCACGCCACGGCGTGGGGCTTCGTCGACGGTGCCTCGCTGGGCTTCGTCGTGCTCGACGTCGCCCCCGGCACCGGCGCCGACATCGTCGAGTCCGCCTTCGTCGAGGAGCTCACGGGCTTCCTCGAGCACGGCCCCACCGACGTCGAGCTGGAGGCCTCGTTGGCCCAGTCCGAGCGGTCCTGGCTCTCGGCGCTCGCCAGCCAGGAGGAGCGCGCCGACCTGATCAGCCACCACCTGCTGCTCCACGACGACCCGGGCGTCGTCAACAGCCACCTCGACCGGCTGCGCGACGTCACGGCACAGCAGGTGCTCGACGCCGCGCGTCGCTGGCTACGGCCCGAGAGCCGCGCCACGGTCGCCTACCTGACTGCTGAGCAGGGCTCGGATGCCGGTGCCGTCAGGGCCGAGGCCGTCTCATGAGCGCCGCCCGCCCCGCTGTCACCCCACCGCAGCCGTGGACGTTCCCGGTGCCGGTCGAGCACCTGCTGGGCAACGGCGTGCGGGTGCTGGTGCACGACCTGCCCGGCCAGTACGTGCTCTCCCTGCGTGTCGTGGTCCCCACCGCCCTGTCCGACGAGCCGGCCGGCAAGGAGGGAGTCGGCGCGATGACCGCCCGGCTGCTCGACGAGGGCACCGCTGCCCACGGCTCCGAGGAGTTCGCCGAGCTGATGGAGCGCCATGGCATGGTGCTCGGGGCAGGCGTCTCCGACGGCGGCCTGCTCGTCGACGTCGACGTGCCCCAGCGCCACCTGGGCACCGCGGCGGCCCTGCTCACCGAGGCCCTCGCCGAACCGGTGTTCCCGGAGGACGAGGTGCGCCGCATCCTGCGCAACCGGCTCGCCGAGATCGAGCAGGAGCGCGCCTCGTCGGCCCACCGCGCCGCCCGCGAGCTGGCCCGCACGATGTGGGAACCCGCCGACCGGGCCAGCCGGCCGACGGCCGGTTCACCCGAGTCCATCGCCGGCCTCACCCGTGAGGACCTCGTCGAGCTCCACGCCACGGCGGTCGGACCGCAGGGAGCGACCGTGGTGGTGGCGGGCGACCTCACCGGTGTGGACGTGCTCGGGGTCCTCGAGTCGACCCTCGGCCGCTGGTCGGCCCCGCGCCACCGCCCCCAGTCCAGGCCGGTCGCCCCGGTGCCCGCGGCCGATGCCGCCCGCGTCGTCGTGGTCGACCGGCCCGGGTCGGTGCAGACCGAGATCGCGGTAGGCCGCCCCGGCCCCGACCGGTCGTCGCCGGAGGGCTGGGCGCCCCACCCGGTGCTCTCCTTCGTGCTCGGCGGGTCCCCGAGCGCCCGGATCGACGCCGTGCTGCGCGAGGAGAAGGGCTACACCTACGGCATCCGCAGCTCGTTCCGGCCGCGGGTCGCGGGCGGCTCGTTCGTGACGTCCGGGTCGGTGCGCTCCGAGGTGACCGGCGAGGCGGTCCAGATCCTGCTCGGCATCCTCGACGGTGCCCGCGAGGGCTTCACCGACGCCGAGGTGCGCTCGGGCGTCGACTACGTGGGCAAGACGGCGCCCGGCCGCTACGCCACGGCGGATGCCGTCGCCGACGAGACCGCCGCGCTGGCCCTGGAGGGGCTGCCGCTCGACTTCACGACCCGCAACCTCCGGGCTGTCTCCGAGCTGCGCCGCGCCGACCTCGACGCCGCCTACCGCCGCGTGGCGACGGGGGAGTGGAGCGTGGTCCTCGTCGGGGACGCCGCCACGGTGGTGCCGGCCCTCGACGGCCGGGTCGACGGGCCGGTGAGCACGGTTGCCCTCTGAGCCCGGGGGCTCCCGGTCGGTCGTCATGGCCTCGCCGGCCGGTCGCCTCGAGATCGTCGAGGAGGGCGGAGCGCTCGTCGCCGTGCACTTCGACGCGGCCGCCCACGGCTCCGCCGGTCACCAGCGCGGCGAGTCGCCCGTGCTCGCCAGGGCCCACCAGCAGCTCCGTGAGTACTTCGAGGGGAAGCGCCGGGTGTTCGACCTGCCGCTTCGGCCCGCCGGCACCGAGTTCCAGCGCCGGGTGTGGGACGTGCTCGCGACGGTGCCGTGGGGCACCACGACCACCTACGGCGCGATCGCGGCGCAGCTCGGGCTGCGACCCGGTGCCTCGCGGGCGGTCGGGGCGGCCAACGGCGCCAACCCCATCGCCATCATGCTGCCCTGCCACCGGGTGATCGGCGCCGACGGCCGGCTCACCGGCTACGCCGGTGGGCTCGAGCGCAAGGCCCTGCTGCTACGCCTCGAGGGCGTGTCGACCGAGGCCGACCAGAAGGCCCTGTTCTGAGCAGCTCACGCCGTGCTCCGAAACAGGATTCGTCACAGCCCGATCCGGCGAAGCACCTCGTCGTGCAGGATGCCGTTGGTCGCCACCGCGTTGCCGCCGAACGGCCCGTCGACGCCTGACAGGGACGTGAACCGGCCGCCGGCCTCGGTGACGATCGGCACCAGCGCGGCCATGTCGTGCAGGCCCAGCTCGGGCTCGGCCGCGATGTCGACCGCTCCCTCGGCGAGCAGCATGTACGACCAGAAGTCGCCGTAGGCGCGCTCGCGCCAACAGGCCCGGGCGAGCTCGAGCACCTGGTCCTGGCGCCCGACGGCGCCCCACGAGGTCCAGCTCGAGCAGGAGATCGAGGCGTCCTCGAGCCGTGTCACCCGGGAGGCGTGGACCTGCTTGGCCGAGGTCAGGCTGCGCCCCGCCCAGGCGCCGGAGCCCAGGGCCGCCCACCACCTGCGGCCGAGGGCGGGCGCGGCCACGAGCCCGAGGACGGGGATGCCGTCGTCGACCAGCGAGATCAGCGTCGCCCACACCGGCACCCCCCGCACGTAGCTGTGCGTGCCGTCGATCGGGTCGAGCACCCACTGGCGTGGGCTGGACCCGGTGTCGGGGAACTCCTCGCCGATGACGGCGTCGCGCGGGCGGGTGCGCCCCAGCTGCGCCCGGATCAGCTCCTCGGCGTCGCGGTCGGCGTCGCTGACCAGGGTGAGGTCGGGCTTGGTGTCGACCCGCAGGTCGTCGGCACGGAAGCGCGCAAGGGTGATGCGCTCGACGGCATCCGCGAGCACGTGGGCGAGGCGCAGGTCGTCGTCGTAGCCGGGCACGGGCCCCAACCTAGCGGCCGGCTGACGGAGAATCTTCGGCCCGGCGACGATCCGGTCGCGCTTCGGTCACAATCCAGTCTCGGGTGCATCTAATGCTTCCGTTGGGGCCAACCATGGTCTTTCATGGTGCACGCACGCCGGAGGGCGATGCACTCCGAGACGCCCCCGATCGGGAGCGGCCCTCGGCACCCGGCCACCCGACCAACGGGTGGTGACACCACTTAACGTAGGAGGACATCCATGCGAGGAACCACTCGCACGGTCGCGGTTGCGGCTCTGTCCGCAGTTGCACTGCTCGCCGCAGGTTGCGGCAGCGGCGACAGCGGCGACACCGCGACCTCGGCAGCTGGCGCCAAGACGGGCGGCGAGATCACCGTTCGTGGGTGCAACCCGCAGAACCCGCTCGTCCCGAGCAACACCACCGAGACCTGTGGTGGCAACGTCATCGACGCTGTCTTCGCCAAGCTCGTCCACTACGACGCCGAGACGGCCAAGCCGACCAACGACATCGCGCAGTCGATCGAGACGACCGACAACCAGAACTTCACCGTGAAGCTCAAGCCGTACAAGTTCCACGACGGCACCGAGGTCACCTCCAAGAGCTTCGTCGACGCCTGGAACTACGCGGCCTACGGCCCCAACGCCCAGAGCAGCGGCTACTTCATGGAGCCCATCGAGGGCTTCGCCGACCTCCAGTGCGCCGGCACCACGAACCCCGACGACCCGTGCGAGGGCTACACCCCGAAGGCCAAGGAGCTGTCCGGCCTGAAGGTCGTCGACGACAAGACCTTCACCATCAAGACCACCGAGAAGGTCTCGAACCTCCCCGTGCGCCTGGGCTACTCGGCCTTCTCGCCGCTGCCCGAGGCCTTCTTCAAGGACCCGAAGGCCTTCGGTGACAAGCCGATCGGCACCGGCCCCTACAAGCTCGACACGTGGACCAAGGAGCAGGCCATCGTCCTGTCCAAGTTCGCCGACTACTCGGGCGACTTCGGCGGCAAGGTCGACAAGGTCACCTTCAAGATCTACCAGGACCCGGACGCCGCCTACAACGACGTCATCGCCAACAACCTCGACGTCACCGACGAGATCCCGGCCAGCGCCCTGATCGACGACAAGTACAAGTCGGACCTTCCCGACCGCAACGCCCAGAAGGAGTCCGGCGTCATCCAGACGATCACCGCGGCGCCGTCCAAGGTCGACCCGAACTACGCCGACCCGAAGATCAAGCAGGCGATCTCGATGGCGATCGACCGCGACACGATCATCAAGCAGATCTTCAACGGCACCAAGGTGCCCGCCACCGGCTGGGTCTCCCCGGTCGTCGACGGCTACAAGGCCGACCAGTGTGGCGAGTTCTGCAAGTACGACCCGGCCAAGGCCAAGCAGCTCCTCACCGAGGCCGGCGGCTTCAAGGGTGACAAGATCACCCTCTCCTACAACGCCGACGCCGCTCACAAGGAGTGGACCGAGGCCACCTGCAACAGCATCAAGCAGGCGCTGGGTGTCGAGTGCCAGGCCGTCGGGGTCGTCGACTTCGCGACCTTCCGCAGCCAGATCGCAGACCGCAAGATGAAGGGCCTGTTCCGCACCGGCTGGCAGATGGACTACCCCTCGATCGAGAACTTCCT
>JBJMHU010000174.1:0-6823 GCA_045807225.1 Ornithinibacter sp.
CAGGAGACCACCGACCAGAGGGCCCCCGCATGACCCGGGTCCGCATCGAGAACGCGACCTACCTGGTCACGGTCAACGACACCGACGACGTCCTGGCCGACGCAACACTCCTGGTCGACCACGGGGTCGTCACCGAGATCACCGCCCGCCACGCCGGCCCGACGAGCGACGCCGCCGACGAGGTCGTCATCGACGCCCGCGGCAAGCTGGTGATGCCGGGTCTGGTGAACCTCCACACCCACCTGCCGATGACCCTGCTGAGGGGCCTGGCGGAGAACCTCGACCTCGACGGGTTCCTCCAGCGCCTCTGGGCGGCGGAGGCGGCGGTGATGGACCCCGACACCGTCGAGCTCGGCGCGACCCTGGGCGCCCTCGAGAGCCTGCTCGGCGGGTGCACGACGCAGCTCGACATGTACTTCCACCACGAGCGGACCCACCGCGGGGCGGTGGCCGCCGGCAGCCGCCACGTCATCGGCCCGGTGTTCTTCGACGGCCCCGGCCCCGACGGCCTGGCGTGGCCGGAGCGCCTCGCCGGCCTGCGCGACTGGCCGGCGCTGCTCGACGAGATCGGCGGGCCGCAGGTCCCCGTCGCCGCGATGCCGCACGCCACCTACACCTGCTCCCCCGACAACCTCGCCGAGGTCGTCACCACCCTGCGCGAGGTGCTCGCCGCCACCGGCCGCCCCGGCCTGCTCACCACCCATGTCTCCGAGACCGCGGCCGAGAACGCCGGCATCCGCGAGCGCTACGACGCCACCCCCACCGAGCTGCTCGGCCGCACCGGCTGGCTCGAGCCCGACCTGCCCATGGTGCTGGCGCACGGCGTGCACCTCACCGAGGACGACCGGGCGCTCGTGGCGGCGGCCGGTGCCGCCATCGGGCACTGCCCCGGCTCGAACCTCAAGCTCGCCAGCGGCGCCCTGCACTGGGAGGAGGTGCGCGACAGCGGCATCCGGCTCGGTGTCGGCACCGACGGCTGCTCCAGCTCCAACGACCTCGACATGTGGCAGGCCATGCGCCAGGTGGCGCTCGTGGCCCGCCTCACGAGCGGCCGCCCCGACATCGCGAGCGCCACCGAGGTGCTGCGGGCGGCGACGGTCGACGGGGCCCGTGCCCTGGGCCTCGGCGACGCGATCGGCTCGGTGGAGGTCGGCAAGCGCGCCGACCTGGTGCTCCTCGACCTGTCCGCGCCGCACCTCACGCCGGTGCACGACGTGGCGGCGCTGCTGGTGTTCGCGGCGGGTCGCGGTGACGTCACGGACGTGCTGGTCGACGGCCGTGCGGTCGTGCGCGACCGGCGCGGCACCCGGCTCGACGCCGCCGACCTGCTCTCGCGCGCCCGTGCGCGCGGTGAGGTGGCCCGGGCGGCGGCCGGATGAGGCAGGAGTCCGCGGAGCAGGTCGTCGCCCGCCTGAAGATGCAGCCGATCCCCGAGGAGGGCGCCTGGTTCGTGGCCGGGCCTCGAACGCAGGGCCTGAACGGAATCACCGTGCTGCTCACCGACCAGCCCGACGGCTTCTCGGCGATGCACCGGCTCACCGGCGACGAGGGCTGGCAGTGGCTCGCCGGCGACCCCGCCGCCCTACTGCGGCTGCGGCCCGGCGGCTCCGGCGTGCTCAACTACGTCGGCGCGTCCACCAGCCAGTTCCTCGTGCGCCGGGGCACCTGGATGGGCGCCTCCACCCTGGGCGAATGGACCCTGCTGGCGTGCTGGTGCTCCCCGGCCTTCCGCCCCGAGCACTTCGAGCTCGGCGACCGCACCCTTCTGACCGCCGGCTACCCCTCCTACTCCGCCGAGATCGCCGCCCTCACCCGCGACGAGCCGGTCGGGCGGATGCGGTGACCCGGTGAGCGCTCTCGTCACCGGTGCCAGCGGCGGGCTGGGCCGGGTCATCGCCCTGACGCTGGCCGAGGCGGGGCACGACATCGGCGTGCACTACCGCGGCGACGCCGAGGGCGCCGCGGCCGCGGTCGCGGACATCACGGCATCCGGATGCCGTGCCGTCGCCCTCCACGCGAACCTCGCCGTCGACGACGCCACCGCGCTGGATGCCGCGTGCGACCGCCTGCTCGACGCCTGCACCGAGGCGGTGGGCGCGCCCGACGTCGTCGTGCTCAACGCGTTCCCGCAGGACCTCCTCGAGTGGGATGCCCTCGACACCGCCGCCTGGGACGCGTTCAACAGGGCCGGACTGCGCCCGACCACCGCTCTGCTGCACCGCGCCGCCGCCCGGCTCGGCGAGGGCGGTGTCATCGTCGTCGTCGGCTCGATCGAGGGGCTGCGCCCGGCCCCCGCCCACACGCCGTATGCCGTCGCCAAGGCGGCGCTGCACCACCTCACCGCCGCGGCGGCCGCGCAGCTGGGGGCGCGCGGCATCCGGGTGGTGGCCGTCGCGCCCGGCCTGGTCGACCGCGAGGGCCTGGAGCAGGCGTGGCCGGACGGGGTCGAGCGCTACCGCCGGGCCTCGGCGCTGGGCCGGCCGGTCACCGCCCGGGAGGTCGCCGCGACGGTGGCGTTCCTCGCCTCACCAGGTGCTTCCGGCATCACCGGCACCACCATCCCCATCGACGCCGGGTGGTCCTCGATGCCCGGTTGGTGAGTTCCGCCAGTGCGAGGCAGTCCGCTTCGTCACCTCCCCCCTCTGGCGAGGTAACGACCCGGCAACGACACTCAGGGGGCCGTCAGTGCGGCGCAGCGCAGGCCATAGCATCTGCATGTCTGACCCGATCTCCAAGGAGAATTTTGATGAAGTCCTCGCGTTACCTGGTCGTGGTGCCTGCGGCGCTCGCCCTCGCCCTGGCGGGCTGTGGCGGCAGCACCGGCGCCTCCGACACCCCCGCCGCTTCCGGCTCGACTGCGGCAGGTGCGCCCGCGGACGACTCGAACTGCGCCTCCCCCGACGTCTACTGCATCGGCCTCGTGACCGACACCGGCAAGGTCGACGACAAGTCGTTCAACCAGTCCGCCCACGAGGGTGGCCAGGCCGCGGCCAAGCAGACGAACGGGTTCTACAAGTACATCGAGACCCAGGACGCCAAGGACTACGCGGCGAACATCTCGCAGTTCACCAACAAGAAGTACGACACGATCATCACCGTCGGCTTCCTGATGGCCGACGCCACGACCGCGGCCGCCAAGGCCAACCCCACCACGCGCTTCATCGGCGTCGACCAGGGCTACGACGCCAAGAAGGTCACCGAGAAGAACGTCACCGGGCTGGTCTTCCCCGAGGACCAGGCGGGCTACGGCGCCGGCTACCTCGCCGGCCTGATGACCAAGACCAACAAGCTCGGCCAGGTGCTCGGCCTCGAGATCCCGCCGGTGCAGAAGTACGCCAAGGGCTTCGAGGCGGGCGCCAAGGCCGCCAACCCGAAGGTCACCGTCGCCACCGTCTACCACCCCGCCGCCGACAACGCGTTCAACGACCCGGTATGGGGCGCCGGCGAGGCCAAGAAGCAGCTCGCCCAGGGCGCCGACATCATCTTCGGTGCGGGTGGCGGCACCGGCAACGGCGCCCTGCAGGAGGTCGCCAAGACCTCCGGTGCGGGCACCGACAAGTTCTGCATCGGTGTCGACCTCGACCAGTGGGACACCGTGCCCGCCGCCCAGCCGTGCCTCGTCACCTCGGCGATGAAGCTCATCAGCGAGGGTGTCACCCAGACCGCCGTCAAGGCCAAGGACGGCGACTTCACCGAGCTGCAGACCCTCGGCAAGGCCGGCCTCGCGCCGTACCACGACTTCGAGTCGGTCGTCCCGGCCGACGTCAAGAGCAAGGTCGACGAGGTCGTCAAGCAGATGGAGGCCGGCACGCTGCAGACCGGCGTCACCCTCTGACCGAGGTGACCACGGGTCGCGCCCACGCGTGACCCCCGCCTGCTGAACACGGGGGCGGGCACCCACCGGGTGCCCGCCCTCCGTGCGTCGCAACCGGGTCGGTACCTTCGTGGCGGCCGGTCCACGACGCCGCAGCACCCCGACAGCACCGGGTCACGACCGAGCCGTCCCGCACCTTTTGCCCGAGGGCCCGACACGCAACACTGTGGGCACCGACCGACATTGGAGTCACATGTCCGAGACACCCACGGTGGCCGAGCAGGCCGCCGCCTCGCCGCCACCCGAAGGGCCCGAGACCGACGGCACCCGGCCCGACCGGCAGCCGCTGGCGTTCCTGCTCACGCACCAGAGCGGTGTCGTCATCGTCGTGGCGCTGGTCATCGCGCTGGCCATCGGCGCGCTGCTGATCCGGCTGCAGGGGGTGGCCCCCCTCTACGCGTACGAGACGCTGATCAAGCAGGCGCTCTTCGTGCCCGACGGCCTGACCCGCACGCTGCAGAAGACCGCTCCGCTGGTGCTCACCGGCCTGGCCGTCGTGCTGCCGCTGCGGGTGGGCCTGTTCAACATCGGTGGCCAGGGCCAGCTCATCTTCGGTGCGATGTTCGGCGCGTGGGTCGCCTACGCGGCCGGTGGCTACGGCATCCTCGGTGCGGCGCTCGGCATGGTCGCCGGCATCGTGGCCGGCGCCTTCGTCGGCTGGATCGCGGGTGTGCTCAAGGCGACGCGCGGGGTGCACGAGGTCATCACCACGATCATGCTCAACTACATCGCCGCGGGCGTCACCTGGTGGCTGGTCACCGGGCCGCTGCAGGCCGAGGGCTCCAAGACCAGCGGCATCCCGCAGACCGAGCTGATCCCCGACTCGGCGCAGGTCGGGGCCGTCGCGAAGATCCCGATCGGGTTCGTCATCGCCGTCGTCCTCGCGGTCGCCTGCTGGTGGATGCTGTCGCGCAGCACCCTGGGCTTCCGGTTCAACACCGTCGGCGCCAACAAGCACGCGGCCCGCTACGCCGGCATCAACATCAGCCGGATCGTCACGCTCTCGATGGTGCTCGGCGGTGGCCTGGCCGGCCTGGCCGGCGCGCTCGAGGCCGAGGGCACGCTGTTCCGGTTCGAGCCGGCCGTCGGCGGCACCCTGGGCTTCGACGGCATCACCATCGCGCTGCTCGCCCGGGCCAACCCCTTGGCGACCATCCCGGCCGCGTTCCTGGTCGGGGTGCTGCGCACCGGCGCCGCCGGCCTGCAGTTCGAGACCGGCATCGCCCCCGAGGTGGTCGACGTGCTGCTCGCGATGATCCTGCTCTTCGTCTCGATCCCCGTGCTCGGCAAGTGGATCTTCCGCAGCCGCGCCGACAAGGTCAGCGCCGCGTCGACGAGCTGGGGGAACTGACGTGACGACCGAGTGGATCGCCAAGAACCGCACGACCCTCATCGTCACCGTGGTCGTGCTCGTCGCGGCCTACGTCTTCTACTACGCCAAGAACGACATCGCCCCCAGCATGTACACCTCGGCCTGGGGCTACGCCATCCCGCTGGTGCTCGCCGCCCTCGTCGGCGTCATCGGTGAGCGCTCGGGCGTGGTCAACATCGGCATCGAGGGCCAGATGCTGGTCGCAGCCTTCGCCGGCTTCTTCGCCGCCGCCTACAGCGGGTCGCTCATCGTGGGCGTGCTCGCCGGCATCGGCAGCGGGCTGATCCTCGGCGGGTTCCTCGCCTGGACCACCGTGAAGTGGCGGATGGACCAGATCATCGCCGGTGTCGTGCTCAACATCATCGCCACCGGCATCACCTCGTTCTACTACACACCGGGCAAGCTGCTGCCGGGGCTGATGCCGAACTTCGACATCCCGGTGCTGTCGAAGATCCCGCTCTTCGGGCCGGTCTTCTTCACCGGCACCAGCGTCTTCGCGGTGCTCGCCATCCTCGCGGCCCTGTTCGTGCACTTCGGCCTGTTCCACACCCGCTGGGGCCTGCGCACCCGGTCGGTCGGCGAGTACCCCTCGGCCGCCGACACCGCCGGCATCAACGTCGAGCGGCTGCGGCTGGTCAACGTCACCCTCGCGGGCTCGCTCGCCGGGTGCGCCGGCGTCTACCTGTCGATGGACGCGTCGAGCTCGTTCGAGCGCAACATGGTCGCCGGCCGCGGGTTCCTCGCGCTGGCCATCATGATCATGGGCGCCTGGCGGCCGCTGCGGGCGTTCGTCATGGCGATCTTCTTCGGCTTCGTCAACGCCGTCGCCTCGCAGCTGCAGCAGAGCGGCAACATCGACGTGCCCCCGCAGCTCACCGGCACCCTGCCGTTCGTCGTGACGATCATCGTCCTGGCGGTCGCGGCCGGCCGGGTGAGAGCACCAGGAGCCGTCGGACAGCCGTACATCAAGGGAGACGAGTGATGGCGCAAGAGCCCGAGTACGACCCGACGCCGGTCGGCGCCGACACCGCACCCGAGCACCTCGAGGCGATCGTCACCTCGGATGCCGTGCTCGAGCTGCCGCCTGAGAAGTCGGGTTTCGGCGAGGGCAACGTCGGCGAGGTGCTGCTCGACATCGAGGGCCTGTCGAAGAGCTTCGGCAGCGTCAAGGCCAACCGCGACATCAGCATGCACGTGCGCCGCGGCGAGATCGTCGCCCTGCTCGGCGAGAACGGCGCCGGCAAGTCGACCCTGGTCAACCAGATCTTCGGCCTCATCACGCCCGACACCGGCACGGTCAGCGTGCGCGGCGACATGACCCCGATCAAGGACCCGCGCGACGCCATCCGGCGCGGCATCGGCATGGTGCACCAGCACTTCCAGCTGGTGCCGGTGATGACGGTGGCCGAGAACATGATGCTCGGGCACGAGCCGACCAAGGCCGGCCAGGTGCTCGACATCGACGGCGCCCGCGAGATGGTGCGCACCCTGTCGGCCAAGCACGGCCTGCCCGTCGACCCCGATGCCGAGGTCGAGGACCTGCCGGTCGGCACCCAGCAGCGGGTCGAGATCCTCAA
>JBJMHU010000175.1:0-18928 GCA_045807225.1 Ornithinibacter sp.
TTCAAGGTGGTCCTGCGCGAGTCCAACTTCGGCACGTGGTTCCTGAACTCGCTGCTCGTGTCGCTCGGCACCACGTTCCTGGCCATCCTCGTCGGGAGCCTGGCCGGCTACGCGATGTCGCGGTGGCGGTTCCGCGGCCGCGGCTTGTATGGCAACTCGCTCCTGGTCATCCAGATGTTCCCCGGCGTCATGCTGGCCATCCCGATGTTCCTGCTGCTCACCAAGTTCCACCTGATCGACACGCTGTGGGCGCTCCTGGTCACGTACCTGACGTTCGCGCTGGCGTTCTCGGTCTGGATGCTCAAGGGCTACTTCGACGGCATCCCGCGCGAGATCGAGGAGGCGGCGCTGATCGACGGCACCGGCCGGCTCGGTGCCCTGCGGCACGTCATCATGCCCCTGGCCGGGCCCGGCATCGTCACGGTGGCCGTGTTCTCCTTCCTGCTGTCCTGGAACGAGTTCTTCTTCGCCTACGTGTTCCTGGCCTCGCCGGGCAAGTTCACGCTGAGCCTGGGCCTGTACAGCTTCATCCAGCAGTTCACGACGCAGTGGGGCAACATCATGGCCGCCGGCACCCTGGCGACCTTGCCCGTGCTGGTCTTCTTCTTCCTGCTCCAGCGGTCCCTGACCCGCGGGCTGGTCGCCGGCGCGACCAAGGGCTGATCCACCGGCGAGGCCGCGGTCGCGGTGCTTGCCGACCATCCAACAAGCATTTCCACGTCCACGAAGGTGGGGAACTGAAGTGAGCAAGCTGCGTGTCGGCGTCATCGGCCTCGGAGAGGTGGCGCAGGTCGTCCACCTGCCGATCCTGGAGTCGCTTCCGGACCTGTACGAGGGCACCGCGATCTGCGACATCTCTCCGACGCTGCTGCGGGTCATGGGCGACCGCTACGGGATCTCCGCCCGCTACGCGCAGGCGTCGGACATGCTGCAGAACGAGGAGCTGGACGCCGTCCTGATCCTGAACAGCGACGAGTACCACGCCGAGTGCGCCGTCGCGGCGCTCGAGCGGGGCGTCCACGTCCTGGTCGAGAAGCCGATGTGCCTCAGCCCGCGCGAGGCCGACGAGATCATCCGGGCCCGGGACGCCTCCGGCGCCGTCGTCATGGTCGGCTACATGCGCCGGTTCGCCCCGGCGTTCGTGGCGGCCAAGGAGCGGGTCGCCAGCATGGGCCGGATCAACTACGTGCGCGTCCACGACATCATCGGTCGCAACCAGCTCATCGTCGACCAGACCTCGCTCGTGCACCGTCCGACCGACATCCCGGCCGAGGCGATGCAGGAGCGGCGGGAGCGCGGCCGCCAGCTGGTCCAGGACGCGATCGGGATGGTCCCCGACGAGCTCGCCGGCGCCTACCGGCTGCTGTGCGGCCTGGGCAGCCACGACATCTCCGCAATGCGCGAGCTGATCGGCCGCCCGCGCGAGGTGTCGGCCGCCCGGCTGTGGCGTGGCGGCGGCTTCATCACCGCGACGCTCGAGTACGACGACTTCGTCGTCACGTACGAGACCGGCGTCGACGACCAGCTGCGCTTCGACGCGCACGTCGAGGTCTACGGCGACACGTCCTCGGTGCGGGTCCAGTACGACACCCCGTACATCCGTCACTTCCCGACCACCCTGGTCGTCGACGAGACGGTGGGCGACGCCTACAACCGCAGCGTCTCCCGCCCGCACCTGAAGGACCCCTACACGCACGAGCTGGAGTACTTCCACGAGGTGGTGACCCAGGGCCTGCAGCCGAAGACCAGCGCCGAGGACTTCGTGGAGGACCTGGAGATCTTCGAGGAGATCATCCGGGTGCTGCACAAGAGCGCCTGACCTCCGGCGTCGTCGTCGCGCGGCCCCGCACCCGTCCTGGGTGTGGGGCCGCGCGGCGTTCCGAGCCCAGGGCTTGCTCCACCAGAGCCGCCATCCGACGTCGGCGGAGCGGTCGTCGTGGAGCAATGCGGCCGTGGTGGGGCAAGGAGGGTGGGCGGCAGGGAGCGCCCGGCGGTCAGGAGGCGAGGGCGGCGGAGACGACCTCGCGGGCGGCGTCCTGGACCTGCGCCAGGTGGTCCGGACCTCGGAAGGACTCGGCGTAGATCTTGTAGACGTCCTCGGTGCCGCTGGGCCGGGCGGCGAACCAGGCCGACTCGGTGACCACCTTGAGCCCGCCGATCGCCGCACCGTTGCCGGGTGCGTCGGTGAGCTTGGCCGTGATCGGCTCGCCGGCCAGCGACCGGGCGGAGACGTCGTCGGGGGACAGGGCCCCCAGCTTGGCCTTCTCGTCGCGGGTCGCGGCGGCGTCGATGCGGGCGTAGGCGGGCTCGCCGTGCCGCTCGACCAGGGAGTGGTAGTGCTCGCTCGGGCTCTTGCCGGTGCGCGCCTGGATCTCGGAGCCGAGCAGGGCCAGCAGGATGCCGTCCTTGTCGGTGGTCCACACCGACCCGTCGTGCCGCAGGAACGAGGCGCCGGCGGACTCCTCACCGCCGAACGGGCCCGAGCCGTCGAGCAGCCCCGGCACGAACCACTTGAAGCCGACCGGCACCTCGACCAGCCGGCGGCCGAGGTCCTCGGCGACCCGGTCGATCATCGAGCTCGACACCAGCGTCTTGCCGATGAAACCGTCGTCGCGCCACTGGGGCCGCGCGCCGCCGTAGAGGTACTGGATCGCGACCGCGAGGTAGTGGTTGGGGTTGAGCAGGCCGGCATCCGGGGTCACGATGCCGTGCCGGTCGGCATCCGCGTCGTTGCCGGTGGCGATGTCGTAGACGTCTCGCTGGGCGATCAGGCTCGCCATCGCCGAGGGGGAGGAGCAGTCCATCCGGATCTTGCCGTCCCAGTCGAGCGTCATGAACCGCCAGGTGGCGTCGACGAGCGGGTTGACCACCGTGAGGTCGAGGCCGTGCCGCTCGCCGATGGCTCCCCAGTAGTCGACCGACGCCCCGCCGAGCGGGTCGGCGCCGATGCGCAGTCCCGACCCGCGGATGGCGTCGATGTCGAGCACGTGGGGCAGGTCGTCGACGTAGGTGCCCAGGAAGTCGTAGCCGGATGCCGAGGCCCGCGCTCGCGCGAACGGCACCCGCTTGACGCCCTCGAGCCCGGCCCGGATGAGCTCGTTGGCCCGGGCGGCGATGACCTTGGTGGCGTCGGAGTCGGCCGGCCCCCCGTGCGGCGGGTTGTACTTGAACCCGCCGTCGCTGGGGGGGTTGTGCGACGGGGTGACGACGATGCCGTCGGCGAGGCCGGCGTGCGCCGGCATGCCGTCGACCCCGGTGACCTTGCCCCGGTTGGCGGTGAGGATGGCGTGCGACACCGCGGGTGTGGGGGTGTAGCGGTCGCGCGAGTCGACGAGCACCGTGACGTCGTTGGCGACGAGCACCTCGAGCGCAGTGGCCCAGGCAGGCTCGGACAGGCCATGGGTGTCGCGGCCCATGAACAGCGGCCCGTCGAAGCCCTGCTCGCGCCGGTACTCGCAGATCGCCTGCGTGGTGGCCAGGATGTGGGCCTCGTTGAACGACGTCCGCAGGCTGGACCCACGGTGCCCCGAGGTGCCGAACGCGACCTGCTCGTCGACGTTCTCGGGGTCGGGCTGTCGCGTGTAGTACGCCGTGACGAGGGCCGCCACGTCGACGAGGTCGGAGGGTTCGGCGAGCTGTCCGGCACGGGGCGCGTTCATACCGACGATCCTGTCAGAGGTGTCGCCGGGATCACACGTTGCGGGTGGCCCGGGTCACGATGAAGAAATACCCATAGGGGTATACCTGAAGACATGACCGCCCCTCTGCGAAACCTCGTCGTCCTCGGTGCTGGCACGGCCGGCACCATGGTCGTCAACAAGCTCCGGCGCGCCCTGTCGAGCACCGACTGGTCGATCACGGTCGTCGACCGCGACGACGTCCACGACTACCAGCCGGGCTACCTGTTCCTGCCGTTCGGGATGACGGCCCCGGAGCAGGTGCGTCGCCACAAGCACCCCCTCATCGGCGCCGGCATCCACCTACTGATGGCCGAGGTCGACCGGGTCGACCCCGGCGCCCGGGTCGTGCACCTCGGTGACGGTCGCGAGCTGCCGTACGACCAGCTCGTCATCGCCAGCGGCACCACCCCGCGCCCCGACCAGGTGCCCGGCACCCTCGGCCCGCAGTGGCACCGGGAGGTCGGCGAGTTCTACACCTACGAGGGCGCGCTCGCCCTGCGCGACCAGCTCGCTGCGTTCCAGGGCGGACGCCTCGTCGTGCACATCACCGAGATGCCGATCAAGTGCCCGGTGGCCCCGCTGGAGTTCACCTTCCTGGCTGACGACTTCCTGACCCGGCGCGGGCTGCGCGAGCGCACCGAGCTCGTCTTCGTCACGCCGCTCGACGGCGCCTTCACCAAGCCGGTCGCCAGCGCGGCGCTCGGCTCGATGCTCGAGGACAAGGGCGTCACCGTCGAGGCGGACTTCATGGTCGAGCGGATCGACCAGGACCGGAAGGTGATCGTCTCCTACGACGAGCGCGAGATCGCCTACGACCTGTTGGTCACCATCCCCCTGAACATGGGGTCCGACCTCGTCGCCCGCTCCGGCCTGGGTGACGAGCTGAACTACGTCCCGGTCGACAAGCACACCATGCAGTCCACCGCGCACTCCGACATCTGGGCGCTCGGCGACGCCGGCAACCTGCCCACCTCGAAGGCCGGGTCGGTGGCCCACTTCTCGGTGGAGGTGTTCGTCGAGAACTTCCTGGAGGTGGTCGCCGGCAGGCCGATGACCCACGCCTTCGACGGGCACGCGAACTGCTTCGTCGAGTCCGGGCACGGCAAGGCCCTGCTGCTCGACTTCAACTACGACACCCAGCCGCTGACCGGCCACTTCCCCCTGCCGAAGGTGGGCCCCATGACGCTGTTGGGGGAGTCGCGAGCGAACCACCTCGGCAAGCTCGCGTTCCGGCAGGTCTACTGGCACGCCCTGCTGCCCGGCCGCCCGCTCGGGCTGCCCGCTGCGATGTCGATGACCGGCAAGAACCCCGTCCCCACCCCCTAGGAGGAGCAGACCACCATGACCACCACCATGATCGCCGGCCACGAGGTCGACGTGAACGAGGAGGGCTTCCTCACCCAGCCCGCCCAGTGGAGCGATGACCTCGCACCGGAGCTGGCGACGCTGATCGGCCTCGAGCTCACCGACGCGCACTGGACCCTCATTCGCTTCCTGCGCGACGACTACGCCGCCCAGGGCGAGACGGCGACCCTGCGCCGGGTCTCGACCCGGACCGGCACCCCGGTCAAGGAGCTGTTCGCGCTGTTCCCCGGCAAGCCCGCCAAGAAGATGGCCTACGTCTCCGGGCTGCCCAAGCCGAAGGGATGCGTCTGAGCCATGACCACCACCTACACCGCACCGGACACCGCACCGGATGCCGCCCCCGCCCCGATGGTCGTGCCGTCGTTCGACGACCCGGCCAGCGCCGGCCGCAAGCTCGCCATCATCTGCTCCAAGGGAAGCCTCGACATGGCCTACCCGGGCCTGATCCTCGCCAACGCCGCCCTCGGGGAGGGCGTCGAGACCCACCTGTTCTTCACCTTCTGGGGCTTCGACATGATCAACAAGAAGACCATGGCGGACCTGAAGTTCTCCTTCGTCGGCAACACCGCGATGCACCCGCCGGGCCACAGCGGCATGGGCATCCACCACATGCTCGGTGCGCTCCCGGGCGCGACGGCCGCGGCCACCACGATGCTCAAGAGGCAGATCGCCGAGCAGGACGTGCCGGAGGTGCCCGAGTTCCTCGAGCTGCTGTCCGCCTCGGGGGCACACCTGTGGGCCTGCCGGATGTCGGCGGACATGAACCACCTCACCGAGGACGACCTCTACGAGGGCGTCGAGGCGATCATCTCGGCGAGCGACTTCATCGAGCTCACCGAAGGAGCCCAGCTCCTCTTCATCTGACCGAACCGCGCTGGGACAAGATCGACCAATAGGTCGAAGTTGTCCCAGTGCGGGGCGGAGCAACTTTGACCTATTGGTCGATGTTGCCCCAGCCTCGACCACCAGGCCGGATGCCGGATGCCGGGTGCGCACCTCGCGCACCCGGCACCCGGCACCCGGCATCCGGCCGTGGTCAGCTGACGGCAGGGGCCAGGTAGAGGGCGGCGAGCCTGGCGACGCGCACCGTCACGGAGTACGGCTGGTCGTGCCACGGTGACGCCTCGGCATCCAGCACCGTGCCGGCCTGGCTGGGGCTGCTGGCCTCGTCGAAGCCGCTGGTGTCGAGCACGACCTCCCAGCGCCCGCCCCGGGGCACGCCCACGCGCACCCACGCCTTGTCGTCGCCGCTGTAGTTGACCACGGTGGCCACGACGTCACCCTGCTGGTCGGGCTGGGCGAAGCGCAGGTAGGACAGCACGTTGCCGGTGTTGTCGTCGGCGTCGAGCCAGCGGAAGCCGGCCGGCTGGGAGTCCAGGGTCCACAGGGCCGGGTGGTCGCGGTAGAGCTGGTTGAGCTCCTTCACCAGGGCGTGCACCCGGTAGTGCGCGGCGTGGTCGAGCAGCCACCAGTCGAGCGAGCGGCCGTCGGCCCACTCCCCGGGCTGGGCGAACTCGCAGCCCATGAAGAGCAGCTGCTTGCCGGGGTGGCTCCACATGTAGGCCAGGAAGGCCCGCAGCGTCGCGAGCTGGTCCTCGCGCGGCCCGGGGACCTTGGCGAGCAGCGAGCCCTTGCCGTGCACGACCTCGTCGTGGCTGATCGGCAGCAGGTAGTTCTCGCTGAAGGCGTACATCAGCGAGAACGTGAGCAGGTTGTGGTGGTACTGCCGGTGGATCGGCTCCTCCTTGAGGTAGCGCAGGGTGTCGTTCATCCACCCCATGTTCCACTTCAGGCCGAAACCCAGGCCGCCGCTCGAGGTCGCCTTGGTGACCCCCGGCCACGAGGTGGACTCCTCGGCGATGGTGACGATGCCGGGCACGCGCTTGTACGACGTCGCGTTCGCCTCCTGGAGCAGGCCGATGGCCTCGAGGTGCTCACGGCCGCCGTGCACGTTGGGGATCCACTCGCCGTCCTTGCGCGAGTAGTCGAGGTAGAGCATCGAGGCGACGGCGTCGACCCGCAGCCCGTCGACGTGGAACTCCTCGAGCCAGTACAGCGCGTTGGCGACCAGGAAGTTGCGCACCTCGAGCCGGCCGAAGTCGAACACGTGGGTGCCCCAGTCGGGCTGGTCGCCGCGGCGCGGGTCGGGGTGCTCGTAGAGCGGCAGGCCGTCGAAGCGGGCCAGCGCGAACGCGTCGCGCGGGAAGTGCCCGGGCACCCAGTCGAGGATGACGCCGATGCCGGCCTGGTGCAGCCGGTCGACGAGGTACTTGAAGTCGTCGGGGGTGCCGAACCGCGCGGTGGGGGCGTAGTACCCGGTGACCTGGTAGCCCCACGAGGGGCCGTACGGGTGCTCCATGACGGGCAGCAGCTCGACGTGGGTGAACCCGAGGTCGGAGACGTAGTTGACGAGGTGCTCGGCCAGGTCGCGGTAGGACATGCCCTGGCGCCACGATCCCAGGTGCACCTCGTAGACGCTCATCGGGCCGTCGTGCGGGTTGCGCCCGGAGCGCTCGTCCATCCACGCCGTGTCGGCCCACTCGTGGCCCGAGTCGTCGACGACCGAGCCGGTGTTGGGCGGGCACTCGGTACGCCGCGCCATCGGGTCGGCCTTGGTGCGCACCACGTCGTCGGCGCCGCGGATCTCGTACTTGTAGATGTTGCCGACGCCCACCTCCGGCACGAACAGCTCCCACACCCCGGAGGATCCGATCAGCCGCATCGGGTGGATGCGGCCGTCCCAGTCGTTGAAGTCGCCGATGACCCGCACGGCCTTGGCCCGCGGTGCCCACACCGCGAACGCGACGCCGCGCACCGTGCCCATCGGGCCGGGGTACTCGTGCAGCCTGGCCCCGAGCACGGTCCACAGCTGCTCGTGGCGGCCCTCGTTGACCAGGTGCAGGTCGATCTGGCCGAGCGTGGGGGCGAACCGGTAGGGGTCGTCCTGCAGGTGCTCGATGCCGTCGGCCCACGCCACGAGGAGGCGGTAGTCCATCGTGCGGGTCGCGTCGGCGCGCACCGCGGTCCACACCCCCTCGGCCTCGTGCGCCAGCTCGAGCTCGGCGCCGTCCTCGAAGCGCACCCGCACCGACTGGGCCAGCGGCTTCAGCACCCGGATCCGCAGCCCACCGGGCTCGAGGTGCTGGCCGAGGAGGTCGTGCGGCTGCTGGTGTCGTCCCTGGACCAGGGCGGTGATCGCGCCACTGACCTCGGGGCTGGGCGTGGGAGTCACGACGGGTCTCCTTGCGTGGTGGGGTGCTGCGAGAAGTGGGCGGTGAGGCGGCGCACGGCGCCCAGGGGGATGGCGACCCACCCCGGGCGGTTGCGGGCCTCGTAGACGACCTCGTACATCGCCTTGTCGAGCTCGAACGCGGCCAGCAGGGCGCCGAGCGAGCGGGGGTCCTGGCCGGCCCGGGCGGCATACCCGTCGAGGAAGGCCTGCTGGGCGGCGGTGACCCAGTCGCGGGCCGGGGCCCCGCCGGCCTGCTCGCGGGTGCCGCCGACGTAGTCGAAGCTGCGCAGCATCCCGGCGACGTCGCGCACCCACTGGTCGGGCAGCGAGCGCTCCGACAACGGCCGCAGCGGCTCGCCCTCGAAGTCGAGCAGCACCCAGCCGCGCTCGGGCGAGTGCAGCACCTGGCCCAGGTGGTAGTCGCCGTGGATGCGCTGCAGCGCCGGCCAGCGCGCGTCGGCGGCGGCGTCGAGCACCGCGTCGACCGGACCGCGGACGTCCTCGAGGCCGGGCTCCTCCGCGACGGCGGCCTCGAAGCGGGCCCGCATCTCGGCGACGATCGTCGCCGCCTGCTCCGGCGTGGTGGGCGCCGTGCCCAGCGCCTCGGCAAGGGTGCGGTGCACCTCGGCCGTGGCCTCGCCCAGCGCCCGGGCCGGCCGGGTGAAGTCGGTTCCCGTCTCGGCGGCCCGCAGCGCCACCCGCCAGGCGTCCTCGACGCCGGGCAGGAACTCCTGCGCGAAGGCCAGGTGCCCGGATGCCGGCTGGTCGCCCTCGGTGCCCGGGTGCGGCCAGTGCCCGGTGACCGACCCCACGACCGCGGGAACCCGGCGCGAGCCGGCGTCGACGAGCGCACCCTGGAGCACGACGTCGGGGTTCTCGCCGGGGGAGAGCATCCGGAAGACCTTGACGATGAGGGGGGTGTGGTGGCCGTCGGGCAGGTCGCAGTCGAGGATGACCGAGGTGTTGGACTGCTCACCGGACAGCACCCGCGAGGTGCGCACGTGCACCTCGGTGCCCCAGCTCGGTTGTGGCACACCGGCCACGGACTCCTCGACCGCCCCGGACACCTTCGACGACGCGGCCGGCACGCGGCCTTGCATCAGCTCGAGCAGCTGCGCGGCGTAGACCGGGTCGTGCGGGCCGTCGTAGACCCACCGGCGGCCGAGCACCGAGTGCTCCATGGTGCCGACCAGCGCGTGGTCGGCGCTGCCGAGCGGCTCGCCGCGGTAGGTGAGGGGCACCTGGTAGACGACCGGCTCGGGCCCGGCCTCGTCGGCCAGGATGAGCGTCTCGACCCCCACCTCGCCGGTGGGGTCGTCGAGGCGCCAGGTGGCCAGCATCCGGAGGCTGGGCTGCTGGCCCTTCGCGGCGTACCAGCGCTGCGCGCCCATCCAGCCCGACACCAGCTCGACCTTGGTGGGGCTGAGGGACGCCGTGGTGTGGATCTCAGCCACGGACGTCACCACGTCGCGGCGCGAGGGCGAGCCAGAAGAAGTCGCGTGACCCCAGGGTGATGGTGATGGTGCCGTCGGGCGCGATGTCAGGAAAACCGCTGCCGCCGAACAGGTCTCGCGTCTCCCAGTCCCAGAGCTCCTCGGGCAGGGTGACGGTGGTCGACTGGGGCCGCGACGACAGGTTGTTGACGCAGAGCACGGCCAGCGCCGAGCGGTCCTCGCTGTCGCGCTCGCGCCGGTCGACCCGCACGAACGCGAGCACCCGGTCGTGCGTCGACCCGCAGACCTCGAAGTCGCCGAGCCCGAACACGGGGTGCTCGCGGCGCACCGCCAGCATCCCCCGCAGCCAGTGCAGGCGGGAGGAGCCGCTCGCCATCTGCGCCTCGACGTTGACGTGGTTGTGGTGGTAGACGAGCGACTGGATGACCGGCAGGTAGAGCTTGCCCGGGTCGGCGGTGGAGAAGCCGGCGTTGCGGTCCGGGGTCCACTGCATCGGCGTGCGCACGGCATCGCGGTCGTTGAGCCAGATGTTGTCGCCCATCCCGATCTCGTCGCCGTAGTACAGGCACGGCGAGCCGGGCAGCGACAGCAGGAGGGCGTGGATCAGCTCGAACTCGGGGCGCGAGTTGTCGAGCAGCGACGCGAGCCGGCGGCGGATGCCGACGTTGGCCCGCATCCGCGGGTCGGGGGCGTACCAGCCGTACATCGCGGCGCGCTGCTCGGGCGTGACCATCTCGAGCGTCAGCTCGTCGTGGTTGCGCAGGAAGGTGCCCCACTGGGCGCCCGCCGGGATGGCCGGGGTGTCGGCCAGCACGTCGATGATCGGCGCCGCCTTCTCCTCGCGCAGCGCGTAGTAGAGCATCGGCATCACCGGGAAGTGGAAGCACATCTGGCACTCCGGCGCCTCCTCGGTGCCGAAGTAGTCGACGACGTCGCGCGGGGGCTGGTTGGCCTCGGCCAGCAGGATGCGCCCGGGGTACTCGGTGTCGACCATGGCGCGCAGCTCGGCCAGGAACTGGTGCGTCCGTGGGTGGTTCTCGCCGTTGTGGCCCTCCTCCTCGAAGAGGTACGGCACGGCATCGAGCCGGAAGCCGTCGATGCCCATGTCCATCCAGAAGCGCACGACGTCGTACATCGCCTGGTGCACCTTGGGGTTCTCGAAGTTCAGGTCCGGCTGGTGGCTGAAGAACCGGTGCCAGAAGAACTGCCGGCGGATCGGGTCGAAGGTCCAGTTCGAGGTCTCGGTGTCGACGAAGATGACGCGCGCGTCGGTGTACCTGTCGTCGGTGTCGGACCACACGTAGAAGTCCCCGAAGGGGCCTTCGGGGTCGCTGCGCGACGCCTGGAACCACGGGTGCTGGTCGCTGGTGTGGTTCATGACGAAGTCGGTGATGATCCGGATGCCGCGTGCGTGCGCCTGCGTGATCAGCTCGCGGAACTCGGGCAGCGTGCCGAACTCGGGCAGCACCTGCGTGTAGTCGGAGATGTCGTAGCCGCCGTCGCGCAGCGGGCTCGCGTAGAACGGGGGCAGCCACAGGCAGTCGACGCCGAGCCACTGCAGGTAGTCGAGCCGGTTGACGATGCCGGCGAAGTCGCCCTCGCCCGAGCCGGTGCTGTCGCCGAAGGCGCGCACGAGCACCTCGTAGAAGACCGCCGTGCGGAACCACTCGGGGTCGTGGCGCAGCCCGGGCTGGTTGGCGCCGAGCCCGGGCGTGGAGTGACCCATGCCGAGGATCGCCGTCACCAGGGCCTCCTCACGGCGATCACGTGCACCGGCTCTACCTCCGGCCCCAGCCGCACGTAGTTGTCACGCTGCCAGGTCCAGCGCTCGTCGGTGACGAGGTCGTGCGCCTCGAAGCTGTCGCCCGGCTCCAGGCCGAGCGCGCCCATGTCGAGCCGCAGGGTGGTGGCACGGGTCGAGTGGGGGTCGAGGTTGGCGACCACCACGACGACGTCGTCGGTGCCGTCGGGGAGCCGGCGGCGCTTGGAGAAGGCCAGGAAGTTCTCGTCGTCGACGTGGTGGAACCGGATGTCACGCAACCGGTGCAGCGCGGGGTGCGCCCGCCGGACGTCGTTGATCATGGTGAGCCAGCCGGCCAGGGAGCGCCCCGCCCTGCTGCCGCCGGGCTCGTAGTCCTCCCAGTGCCGGTTCTTGAACTCGTACTTCTCGTTGTCGATCTGCTCCTCGGCACCGGGCCGGGCGACGTGCTCCATCAGCTCGTAGCCGGCGTAGATGCCGTAGGTGGGCACGAGGGTGGCCGCGAGCACGGCGCGCAGCTTCCAGGCGGCCGGGCCGCCGAACTGCATGTAGGGCGTGAGGATGTCGTGCGTCGTGGGCCAGAACGAGGGGCGCATGTAGGCCGCGGCCTCACCGGAGAGCTCGGTGAGGTACTCGCGCAGGTCGTGGGCGCTGTTGCGCCAGGTGAAGTAGGTGTAGCTCTGCTGGAAGCCGACCTTGCCCAGGGTGTGCATCATCGCCGGCTGGGTGAACGCCTCCGCCAGCCAGATCACCTCGGGGTGGTCCTCGGCGACGTCGGCGATCAGCCACTGCCAGAACTCGACCGGCTTGGTGTGCGGGTTGTCGACGCGGAACGCGGTGACCCCGTGGTCGATCCACACCTGCACCACCTCGCGCACCGCGGCGTAGATGCCGGCCGGGTCGTTGTCGAAGTTGAGCGGGTAGATGTCCTGGTACTTCTTGGGCGGGTTCTCGGCATACGCGATGGTGCCGTCGGCGCGGGTGGTGAACCACTCGGGATGGCTCGTGACCCAGGGGTGGTCGGGGGAGCACTGCAGCGCGAGGTCCATGGCGACCTCCATGCCCAGCCGGCGCGACTCCGCCACGAAGGCGTCGAAGTCGTCGAAGGTGCCGAGGTCGGGGTGGATCGCGTCGTGGCCCCCGTCGGCGGAGCCGATGGCGTAGGGGCTGCCGGGGTCCTCGGGGCGGGCGTCGAGGGTGTTGTTGGGGCCCTTCTTGGCCGCCTGCCCGATCGGGTGGATGGGCGTGAGGTAGACGACGTCGAAGCCCATCGACGCGATGGCGGGCAACCGCTCGGCGGCGGTGCGCAGGGTGCCGGTGGTCCAGCGGTGCTCCTTCTCGTCGTAGGTCGCGCCCTCGCTGCGCGGGAAGAGCTCGTACCAGGCGCCGCACAGGGCCAGCTCGCGCTCGACGAGCAGGGGGAGGCCGGCCGACGGGGTGACGTGGTCGCGCAGCGGCCGGGCGGCCAGCTCGCGCTCGACGGAGGTGTCGGTGCCGGCCTTGAGGCGAACGGCGGCCGGGCGGGTGGTGTCGCGCAGGCCCAGCACGGCATCCGAGAGCACGGCCTTCTGGGCGGCCGTGCGCGGCACCTCGTCGCGGGCGCGCTCGAGCAGCAGGGCGCCCTCGGCGAGCATCAGCTCGGTGTCGACGTCGGCCCGCACCTTGATCGTGGCGTCGTGCTCCCAGGTGCCGTAGGGGTCGGACCAGCCCTCGACCCGGTAGGACCACCAGCCGGTGGAGGTGGCGGCCACCGTGGCGACCCAGGTGTTCAGACCCGGGTTGGTGCACGTCATCGGCAGCACGCGCTCGGCACCGGTGGGGTCGGTGAGCACCACGGAGGCGTTGACGGCGTCGTGGCCCTCACGGAACACGGTGGCCGTGACCTCGAACTGCTCGTCGACCACCGCCTTGGCGGGGCGGGCACCGTTGTCGACGCAGGGCCTGACGTCGAGGACGGGGATGCGGCCGATCGGGTGCTGGGGGGCAGAGGTGTGAGGGGCTGCAGACACAACGACGAACCTACCGGGCACGGCAGGGGCGGAACACGCCACCCGGCATCCCGGATCTCGCACCGCAAGATCATGACGACCTCCTGAAAGTTCCCGATGAAAGCGTTTACCCACGTGCCCTACGATGACCCCTCGTGAAAGCCATCCGTCGGTTCAGCGTGCGTCCCGTCCTGCCCACCCGCATTGCCGCCCTGGGCGATCTCGCGATGAACCTGAGGTGGAGCTGGCACCCACCGCTGCGCGACCTCTTCGCGTCGATCGACCCGGCCCGGTGGGCCGCGGTGGGTGAGGACCCGGTGGCGATGCTCTCGGCCGTCGAGCCGGCCGAGCTGGAGCGGCTGGCCGCCGACCCGGCGTTCGTCGAGCGGGTCGACACCGCCAAGGAGGCCCTCGACCGCTACCTCGGCGAGGACCGCTGGTACCAGCGGTGGGGCCGCGAGCAGAGCGAGCGAGTGCCCTCGGCGATCGCCTACTTCAGCGCGGAGTTCGGCATCACCGCCGCCCTGCCGCAGTACTCCGGCGGCCTGGGCATCCTCGCCGGCGACCACCTCAAGGCGGCCTCCGACATCGGCGTGCCGATCGTGGGCGTCGGGCTGTTCTACAAGACCGGCTACTTCCGCCAGAGCCTGAACCGCGACGGCTGGCAGCAGGAGGACTACCCGGTCCTCGACCCCGACGGGCTGCCCCTGTCGCTGCTGCGTGACGCCGACGGCCATCCCGCGGGCGTCACGATCGAGCTGCCCGGCGGCCGCGAGCTGCACGCCCACATCTGGCGCGCGCAGGTCGGCCGGGTTCCGCTGCTGCTGCTCGACTCCGACGTGCACGAGAACGACGAGGCCGCGCGCAGCATCACCGAGCGCCTCTACGGCGGTGGCGGCGAGCTGCGCCTGCAGCAGGAGATGCTGCTCGGCATGGGCGGCGTGCGCGCGCTGCGGCTGTGGTCGCAGATCACCGGCGCCCCCACCCCGGACGTCTACCACGCCAACGAGGGCCACGCCGGCTTCCTCGGGGTCGAGCGGATCAGCGAGCTCGTGCGCGCCGAGGCGATGAGCTTCGACGAGGCGCTCGAGGCCGTGCGCGGCGCCACGGTCTTCACCACCCACACGCCGGTGCCGGCCGGCATCGACCGCTTCGACTCCTCGCTGATCGAGCTCTACTTCGGCGGGGCACAGGCCCTCGAGGGCGTGCCCGTCGATCGGCTGCTGCAGCTCGGCGCCGAGACCTACGAGGGCGGCTCGGCCGGCATGTTCAACATGGCCGTCATGGGGCTGCGGCTCGCCCAGCGTGCCAACGGGGTCTCGCAGCTGCACGGCGTCGTGAGCCGCGAGATGTTCGACGGCCTGTGGCCGGGATTCGACGACACCGAGGTGCCGATCACCTCGATCACCAACGGCGTGCACGGCCCCACCTGGGTCGACCGCAAGGTGTTCGAGCTGGCCCGCACGCACGCCGACGTCACCGACCTCGACACGAAGGAGTCCTGGGAGGCGTTCGCCACCGTGCCGCGCGATGCCGTGTGGGCCACCAAGCGCGAGCTGCGCCTGCAGCTGGTCGAGGAGGCCCGGCGCCGCACCCGGCAGTCGTGGCTCGAGCGCGGCGCCTCGCCGGCCGAGCTCGCGTGGACCGACGAGATCCTCGACCCCGACGTGCTCACCATCGGCTTCGCCCGTCGGGTGCCCACCTACAAGCGGCTCACCCTGATGCTGCGCGACCCGGTGCGGCTCAAGAAGCTCCTGCTGCACCCGACCCGGCCGGTGCAGCTGGTCATCGCCGGCAAGTCGCACCCCGCCGACGAGACCGGCAAGCAGCTGATCCAGCAGCTGGTGAAGTTCGCCGACGACCCCGAGGTGCGCCACCGCATCGTCTTCCTGCCCAACTACGACATCGCCATGGCGCTGCACCTCTACCCGGGCTGCGACGTCTGGCTCAACAACCCGCTGCGCCCGCTCGAGGCCTGCGGCACATCGGGCATGAAGGCCGCGCTCAACGGCGGCCTGAACCTCTCGATCCGCGACGGCTGGTGGGACGAGTGGTTCGACGGCCAGAACGGCTGGGCCATCCCGACCGCCGACGGCGTGGCCGACGCCGACCGGCGCGACGAGGTCGAGGCGCGCGCGATATACGACCTGCTCGGCAACCAGGTGCTGCCCCGGTTCTACGAGCGGGGCGCCAACGGCGTCCCCGCCCGCTGGGTGGAGATGGTCCGCCACACCCTCCGTGAGACCGGCCCCAAGGTGCAGGCCACTCGCATGGTGCGTGACTACGTGCAGGACCTGTACGTGCCGGCCGCCGGCTCGTCGCGCGCCATGGCGCAGGAGGGCTACACCCCGGCCCGCGAGGAGGCGTCCTGGCGGTCGCACCTGCTGTCGCACTGGAGCACCGTCCGGGTCGCGCACGTGGAGGCGACCGGCGCCAAGGACACCCCGGAGATCGGGTCGTCGCTGGCGCTGCGCGCCGAGGTCGAGCTGCCCGACCTGACGCCCGCGGACGTCACCGTCGAGGCCGCCTACGGCCGGGTGGACGACGCCGACGGGCTGCACGAGGTGACGACGGTGCCGATGGCGCACGAGCACACCGACGGCTCCCGGCACTGGTTCACCGCCACGCTGCCGCTGGAGCGGACGGGCGCCTTCGGCTACACCGTGCGCGTCCTCCCGCACTCCGAGCACCTGGCCGACCCGGCGGAGCTCGGCGTCGTGACGAGCGCCTGAGCGCCGAACTTGAGACACTTCGCTCACGCAGGTCCCACTGGCCACGCACGCTGGGCTCACGGCCCGGCGTGGCGGCATCGCGCGGCCGCCCAGACCGCGCGCTGATCACTAGGCTGGAGGCCATGCCTGACCGCTGTGAAGTCCTGCCAGGAGACGCCGTCGTCGCTCGACGCGGCGGTGGGCTGCTGTGGGTCGACGCGCCCGGGTCACCGGCGCTCGTCGCGGCGCTGCACGCGTGCCTGGGTGTCTCGGGTCCCGGCGCCGACCGCGTGCTGTCCGCCGTCGCCGGGCAGGTGAGCTCGCTCGCCCACGGCACGGCGTCCTTCGCGCTCGTGCTCGCCGACACCTCCGGCGGCGCCGGCACGGGTGTCGCGCTGTGGTCGGGCAAGGGAGCGCCGGCCGTCGACGGTGTGCCGGTCTCCGGCTCGTCGGTCGAGGGCTGCACCCTCGCGTCCGGCTTCTCGCTCGGGCAGACGCTCTACGTCGGCCCCGGCCAGGCCGCCCCGCAGATGCCGCCCGGCGTCGCCTACGACCTCATCGAGGGCACGGTGCCCGGCTCGGGCGCCACCCTCCAGCTGGCCGCCGCGGCGCCCGCGTCGTCCGCGGCCGTGCCCGCGTCCACGCCGTCGTCCTTCAGCGCCCCGTCCGACGCCGGCTTCGGCTCGGCCCGGGAGCCCCACGGCGCCAGCCGCGCCGACTCCGGCGAGCAGACCGCCTTCTGGCGGCCCGACGCCCCCGCGGCCGCGCCGGTGCTGCGGTTCGACGACGGCATGGTCGTCACCGTCGACGAGGACCTCGTGCTCGGGCGTCGTCCCGACAACCACGAGCTGGTCACCAGCGGGTCCGCCCGCCCGGTGCCCATCGCCGACACGCAGAACGTCCTCTCCTCGGCGCACGCGGCGCTGCAGCGGGCCGGCCGCGAGGTGTCGCTGGTCGACCTCGGCTCGCTCAACGGCACCCACGTCGCCGGGCCGGACGCCACCGAGTGGACGCAGCTCGAGCCCGGTGTGGCCCACCCGCTCTCCGACGGCGACCGCCTCCTGCTGGGCTGGACGGTCATCACCTTCGAGCAGCCCCAGGAGTAGAACCGCGAGAAAGTGCGCTGAGGCCCCGTTCCGAGCGCTGGAACGGGGCCTCAGCGCACTTCGTCCGCGCTCAGGGACGGCGGAGCACCCGCATCACCCACACCGTGCGGGCGGGGAGCTCGACGGCGTCGGGGGCCACGATCGTCGTCTGCGGCGGCGCGCCGGTCGCGTACTCCGTCGACACGAGCAACTGGTAGCCGTCGGCCCACGGCGGACCGGGCAGCTGCACCGTCACGGGCTCGGGGCCGGCGTTGAGCTCGATCAGGTAGCTGTCGTCGACGACGGCGCGGCCGTGCTCGTCGCGGTGCCGGATGCCGCGGCCGTCGAGGTACATGCCGATCGTCTGCAGGCCGGTGTCGAACCAGTCGGCGGTGCTCAGCTGACCGCCGCCCGGTGCGAACCAGGCGAGATCGCGCGTCGGGCCGCTGCCGTCGACCTCGCTGCCGGGGATCTCGTGGCCCTCGAAGAAGGCCTCCTGACGCAGCGCGGGTGCCGACCGCCGCAGCCGCACCAGCCGGGCGACGAAGGTCAATAGGTCCTCGTCGACGGACTTCCAGTCCAGCCACGAGAGCTCGTTGTCCTGGCAGTAGGCGTTGTTGTTGCCCTGCTGCGTGCGGCCGAGCTCGTCGCCGGCGGTCAGCATCGGCACGCCGGTGGAGACCAGCAGCGTCACCAGGTGGTTGCGGATCTGCCGCGCGCGCAGTGCGCGGATCTCCGGGTCGTCGCTGGGCCCCTCCACGCCCGAGTTCCAGTTCCGGTTGTGGCTCTCGCCGTCGCGGTTCTCCTCGCCGTTGGCCTCGTTGCGTTTCTCCTCGTAGGTGACGAGGTCGGCCAGGGGGAAGCCGTCGTGCGAGGTGACGAAGTTGATGCTGGCGAAGGGACGGCGACCGTCGGAGCGGTAGAGGTCCGACGACCCGGTCAGCCGGTAGGCGAGGTCCCGGACGCCGACGTGCGCGCCCGCCCAGACCTCGCGGACCGTGTCGCGGTAGCGCCCGTTCCACTCGGTCCACGGCGGCGGGAAGTTGCCCACCTGGTAGCCGCCCGGACCGACGTCCCACGGCTCGGCGATGAGCTTGACGTTGCTGACCACCGGGTCCTGGTGGACGACGTCGAAGAACGCCGACAGGCGGTCGACGTCGTGCATCGACCGGGCCAGTGCCGAGGCGAGGTCGAAGCGGAACCCGTCGACGTGCATCTCGGTGACCCAGTAGCGCAGCGAGTCCATCAGCAGGCCGAGAGCGGCGGGACGCCGGACGTCGAGGGTGTTCCCGCAGCCCGTGTAGTCGGTGTAGCGCGCCCGGTTCCCTCCGTCGAGGCGGTAGTACCCCGGGTTGTCGATGCCCTTGAACGACAGCGTCGGGCCGGTGTGGTCACCCTCGGCGGTGTGGTTGTAGACGACGTCGAGGATCACCTCGATGCCGGCGGCGTGCAGCTCCTTGACCATGGTCTTGAACTCGGTGACCTGGCCGCCGTCGCTGCCGGAGGCGCTGTACGCGGCGTGCGGGGCGAAGTAGCCGAGGGTGTTGTAGCCCCAGTAGTTGGACAGCCCCCGGCGGAGCAGGTGGGGCTCGCTGACGAAGTGGTGCACCGGCAGCAGTTCGACCGCGGTCACGCCGAGCGTGGTCAGGTGCTC
>JBJMHU010000176.1:0-8455 GCA_045807225.1 Ornithinibacter sp.
CGAGGTGCTCACCACCACGGTGCCGTGGCACGACGAGGACGAGAGCGTCCGCACGCTGGTCGCGGAGGTCGGCCGGTTCACGCAGCGGCGCGCCGGCCGGCCCTGGGCGCTCGCCTGGTGCGCCGGTGCCGGGGTCGTGGCCACGGGCGAGCAGGCCCTGGCCGCCGAGGTGCGGGTGTTCGAGCGCGTCACCGACGCCCTCACGGCATCGATGCCGGCCGGTGGCGACGGCGTGGTCTTTCTCGCGTCGTCGGCCGGCGGCCTGTATGCCGGCAGCACCCCCGCGCCGTTCGACGAGCGCACGCCGCCGCGCCCGCTGGTCGCCTACGGCCGCGCCAAGCTCGCCATGGAGACGGCCGTCGAGCGGCTGGCCGAGGCCACCGGCATCCGCGCGGTGCTGGGCCGGCTCGCCAACGTCTACGGCCCCGGCCAGACCCTCGGCAAGCCTCAGGGCCTGCTCTCGCAGCTGTGCCTGGCCGACGCCACCGGCCGTCCGCTGCCCGTGTTCGTCTCGATGGACACCATCCGGGACTACCTGTATGCCGGGGACGCTGCCCGGATGGTCGTGCGCAGCCTCGCGCTGGCGCGTGAGGAACCGCCGGGCACGGTGGTCACCAAGGTGCTGGCCTCGGGCCGCCCGGTCACCGTCGGCTACCTCGTGGCGGAGGCGCGCCGGGTGTTCCACCGCCCGCTGCGCACCATCCCGGTCGGCGGCGCCGGGGCGGGGCAGGTGCTCGACCTGCGCCTGGAGTCGACGGTGTGGCCCGAGGTCGACGCGCTCGCGGCGACCCCACTGCCCGCCGGCTTGGCCAGCACCTCGGCCGACGTGCGGGCGAGAGTCGTCGGAGGAGGCCCGCTCGACGGCTGAACCGGTCCCGCCGGTAGACCGGGGACGCAGCAGACCCGTCAAGCAGTCGACCTGGCGAGTCGGTCGACCCTCTGGGCTCACTCTGCCCGGGTGGCTGCGAGGAAGACCGACGAGCCGAACGGCAGGTCGCGCCGGCGGAGCACCGCCCGGTCGGCCCGCGACAGCGAGAGCAGCGCGGCGTTGAGAGGCGCGGGCAGCTGCGGCAGCTCGACGATGTCGACCGGCCCGTCAGCCCGCCGGCGCGACACCTTGCGGGCCAGCCGCTCCGCCGCGAACATCGGGAAGACCGTGGCGAAGCCGTAGGTGGCCCGCTGCACCGTGAAGCCGGCGCGCTCCACGGCGGCCACCGCGCGGCCCTTCGTGTAGCGCCGGTGGTGGCCGTTCGCGACGTCGAAGTCCGTCCAGGCCCAGGTGTACGCGGGCACCGACATGACGAAGCGGCCGCCCGGGCGGAGCACCCGCCGCACCTCGGCGAGCGCGGTGGCCTCGGGCTCGCAGTGCTCGATGACGTCGAAGGCCGACACCGCGTCGAAGACGGCGTCCTCGAACGGCAGCGCCAGCGCCGATCCGCACACGCCGTCGGACCCCAGCCCCCGGGGGTCGATGTCGAGCGAGACCGTGCGTTGCGCCGACTCACGGAACCACGCGGCGCTCGGCCCGTCGGCGCTGCCGAGGTCGAGCGCGAGCCCGGCGCCCTCGACGTGCGAGCGGAGCGTCACCTCGAGCAGGTCAGCCCGGGCGACGTACCACCAGTAGTCGGGAAGGGCGATGGATGCCGAACCCCCATGTCCCCCGGCCGTGTTCACCGCGACACCGTAGCCGCGCCCGCCGAGGACCTGAGCGACTCCGCCTGCAGGTAGCCGATCAGGCCGGCAGCCAGAGCCACCACGGCCGTGGTCGCGCCGAACACCTCGCCCAGGCGCAGCGCGCAGACCAGCACCGCGAGGTTCGCGGCCTCGGCGCTGCGGGCGAAGAGCGTCGGTGGTGGACCGGGCCGCAGCGGCCGGATGCCGAACCACACCGTCACGACGAGCACCGCCACCAGGTACACCCAGCCCCCCTCGACGAGCATCGCCCAGTAGGAGTTGTGGAAGAAGTAGGTCGCCCCCTCGGGCAGCATGGCCCACGCCTCACCGAGCCCCTGGCCGTGCCACGGGGCGTGGTCGAGCTTGGCCAGCGAGGCCGCGTCGATGCGGGCGCGGAACGCGTCGGTGCCCACCCGGTCGGCGAACTCGCCCACCTGGGCGTACCGCTCCTCCACGAACGGCAGGACGAGCGCGAACACCGCGGCGAGCGCGAGGCGGCCCGGCACGTTCAGGCGCGGGCGCAGCAGGAACCAGACCAGGGCGCACCCCAGGGCGGCCAGCGACGTGCGCGACCCGGTGGTCCACACCAGCGCACTGGTCACCAGCAGGACCGCGGCCTGGCGCCGCCGGCCGCTGGTCACGCCCACCAGCAGGATGCCGACCACGGTGTAGGCGAGGCCGGCCTGGTTCTTGTCGAGCAGGTAGCCCGACAGGAACCGGCCGTAGGGCGCCGGAGCGACACCGGCGAAGAAGAGCACCGCGTTCCCCAGCAGGCCGGCGGCCATGCCGCGCACGAGCGAGGGGAAGTGCACGCGCCCGGAGACCATGACCACCAGCGCCGTGAGCACCAGGGCCAGTCGCAGGGCACGCTTCGGCCACCCGAACAGCGACAGGTCTGGGCCGGTGACCGACACCAGCACCAGGTAACCGAGCATGGCGGCGCAGGCGTACGGCAGCCAGCTCAGGGCGTCCATCGAGCGGGTCGGCCGCCGAAAGAAGCTCAGCCCGATGAGCACCAGGAGGGCGACCTGTCCCACGAGGAAGCCACCGGGAGCGCCGGGCACGGGCACCGCCAACAGCACCACGGCGCCCAGGACGAACTCCGCGAACCGGGTCTCCTCGGAACCGATCTCCACCACGGCAGGCCCGGGAACGCCCGCGGCCGTGGCCGAGCCGACGACGGCGAGCCCGTCACCGACCGGTGCCACGGCATCCGACGGGGGTGGGGGTGCGTCGTCGGGCGGGCCCGGACGTCCACGCACGCCGGTCGTGGCGTCCATCTGCTCCTCGCGGCTGCTGCTCGACCCCGGATGTACGCCCCGGCAGGGGGTGGGGGTGCCTGGGGTCGGGTCAGCCTAACAGCGGCGATGCGGCGTGCCGTGGCGTGCGGCGAGGTCCGCCAGGCCGCGCTGCTCAGCCGGTGGCGCGGACCAGCCGCACGGCGAGGGCGCCGTAGGACGTCTCGATCGTCGCGGGGGTGCGTCGCACGTCGGGGGTGTACCAGCGGGCGACGTCGATGGCCATCGACAGCAGGGCCAGCGAGGTGCCGGGCACGTCGTCGACCTCGAACTCGCCGGACTCCACGCCGTCGCGCAGCACCCCGGCGACGACGGTGTCGATCTCCTTGCGCAGCCCCAGCACGGCGTCGCGGTGCTCGGGGCTGAGGTGCCGGAACTCGAACTGCACGATGCGACCGAGCTCGTAGTGCTCCGCGTGCCAGCGCGAGAAGCCGCCGATGATGTCGCGCAGCGCCTCCGTCGGGCTGGGCGCCGCGTCGGCGGCGGCGACGAGCAGGTCGCGGGCCCGGGCGTGGCCGCGGCGGCTCAGCTCGAACAGCAGCACCTCCTTGGAGGCGAAGTGCACGTACACCCCGGCGGGGGAGAGCCCGGCCCGTGAGGCGATGTCGCGGGTGGTCGTGGCGTGGAAGCCGCGCTCGGCGAACGCGTCGGCGGCTGCGAGCATGATGCGCACCGCGGTGTCGGTGACGTCACCGACCGCCTCCGAGCGCCCGCCCACGGGGGCGAGGGCAGCGAGGACCGCGGTCTCGCTGAGCGGAGTGGGTGTCGGCACGGTTGACAGCATGCCGCACCCCCGGGACACTAAGCAAGCGCTTAGTAAACGATGGCGCGCCATCCCGAGCCGTCCTGGAGGAGCCCATGCCCCGCAACATCTACGGTCCCGAGCACGAGGACTTCCGCGCGTCGGTGAGCGAGTTCGTCGAGCGGACCCTCAAGCCGCGCGCCGAGCAGATGCTCGAGGTGCACGCGATCGACCGCGACATCTGGAAGGAGGCCGGCTCGCAGGGGTTGTTCGGCCTCGACATCCCCGAGGAGTTCGGGGGCATGGGCGCCGAGGACTACCGCTTCAACGCCGTCGCGGCGGAGGTGCTCAACGGCTTCAACGCCGCCGTCGGCTCGTGCTTCGGCATCCACAGCGACGTCTGCCCGCCCTACATCGTCGACCTCGGCACCCAGGAGCAGAAGGAGCGCTGGCTGCCCGCGATGGCCGCCGGCGAGAAGATCTGCGCCATCGCGATGACCGAGCCGGGCGGCGGCTCCGACCTCGCAGCGCTGAAGACCACCGCGGTGCGCGACGGCGACACCTGGGTACTCAACGGCAGCAAGACCTTCATCACCAACGGCTACCAGGCCGACCTGGTCATCGTCGCGGCCCGCACCGACCCGACCAAGGGCGCCAAGGGCATCACCCTGTTCATGGTCGAGGACGGCATGGAGGGCTTCAGCCGCGGGCGCAAGCTCGACAAGGTGGGCCAGGAGGAGAGCGACACCGCCGAGCTGTTCTTCACCGACGTGCGGGTGCCCGACAGCCACCGGATCGGCGACGAGGGCATGGGCTTCATCGCGATGATGCAGCGCCTGCCGCAGGAGCGGGTGGGCGCTGCCTGCGCGAACGTGGCGCACGCCAAGGAGATCCTGCTCGAGACCATCGAGTACGCCAAGGAGCGCAAGGCCTTCGGCCAGTCGATCGGGTCGTTCCAGCACAACAAGTTCAAGATCGCCGAGCTGGTCACCTCGATCGAGGTCGCCGAGGCCTACGTCGACGACTGCATCCAGGCGCACGCCGAGGGCAGGCTCTCGGCGGTCGACGCCGCCAAGGCCAAGTGGTGGAGCGCCCAGGTGCAGAACGACGTGCTCGACGAGTGCGTGCAGCTGCACGGTGGCTACGGCTTCATGAACGAGTACCGCGTGGCCCGCGCCTGGCGCGACGCCCGGGTCACCAAGATCTGGGCCGGCTCCAACGAGATCATGAAGGAGCTGATCGGTCGCGACCTCGGGCTCTGACGCCCCGACCACAGCACCCGGATGCCGTCCCGCTCAGCGAGCGCGGACGGCATCCGTCTGCGCGGGGGTTGATGGCGAACCGGTCTGCTCGAGCAGGACCCCGGCGACGAGAGCGGCCTGGGCGGCCAGGTAGGTGGCCATCACCCAGAAGCCCTGCAGCGGGAGGCCGAAGCCGTCGACGAAGGCGTCGAGCGCGATGAGCCCGTCGGAGACGAGGAAGAGCGCCCCGCCCAGTGCCGTGAGCCGGTTGACGCCGGTGGACAGCACCGCCATGGCGCCCAGGCACCCGCCGTAGAGCAGCACCGGCACCAGCATCGCGGCGGCACCGGCGGCGCACACCGCCACGAGCACGACGACGCAGGCGAGGTAGGCGACCAGGCGCCCCCGGTGCACGTGCAGCACGCTGCCGGCCCGGTAGGGCAGGAATGCCGCGATGTAGGCGACCTGCGCCAGCAGGAAGAAGCCCACCATGACGAGGAACGACGCGTCCCCCTCGACCAGCTTGGGGGCGCTGTCACCGAGCCAGGACAGGCCGAGGGCGACGAGCACGAGGGTGACCAGCCGGCAGCGCGGCGACGGCGCCTCGCACCAGAGCACGCCCGCGAGCATCGGCATCAGCAGCACCTGGGTGGCGTCGGCCACGACCCCACCACCGCCGAGCTGCGCCCCGAGGTGCACCAGGGCCACCACGGCGAAGGCGATCCTGAACCGTCGCGCGGAACGTCGACGCGGGACCATGTCGCCACCGTAGCGCCGCACGGGTCGCACCCCGACCGGTCCGCAGTCAGTCCAGCGGGCCGCCGGCCACGTAGATGACCTGCCCCGACACGAAACCGGCCTCCTCGGACACCAGGAACGCGATGGTGGCCGCGATGTCGTCGGGCTGGCCGATCCGCCCGACCGGGATCTGCTGGACCGAGTGGGCGATGAAGTCGTCGAACGAGACCCCGACGCGAGCGGCGGTCGCGGCCGTCATGTCGGTCTGGATGAAGCCGGGGGCCACCGCGTTGGCCGTGACCCCGAACTTGCCGAGCTCGATGGCCAGGGTCTTGGTGAAGCCCTGCAGGCCGGCCTTGGCGGCGGAGTAGTTGGCCTGGCCGCGGTTGCCCTGGGCGGACGACGAGGAGAGGTTGACGACGCGCCCGTACCGCTGCGTGGTCATGTGCGCCTGGCACGCCCTGGTCATCAGGAAGGCGCCCTTGAGGTGCACGTTCATCACGGCATCCCACTCGTCCTCGGTCATCTTGAAGATCAGGTTGTCGCGGATGATGCCCGCGTTGTTGACCAGCACCACGGGCGGCCCGAGCTCGCCGGCGACGCGCGCCACCCCGGCCTCGACCTGAGCGGCATCCGTGACGTCGACGCCCACACCCACGGCGCGGGCACCGGCCTCGCGGATGCCGGCGGCGACGGCGTCGCAGGCCGCCTCGTCGAGGTCGAGCACGCCCACGGCGAACCCGTCGCGGCCGAGTCGCCGGGCGGTGGCCGCGCCGATGCCTCGAGCGGCTCCGGTGACGATGGCGACGCGCTGGCTGGACATGGGGCTCCTCGGGTTCGGGGCGAAAAGGCGCACGGATGCGGCGCCACGGCGCCTGCGACCCTACCCACTGGCCATGTCGAACCCCGAGCACAACCGTTGCTCGGATTTTTCATGACATCGCCGCGCGAGGGTAGGTTGCAGTCCACTGCGGTGGGTCCGGTCGGGCCGACTGCGACCCAGCAGTGTCGCTGGTCCTTTGACATCACACGGAAGGCAACCAGTGGAGATCTGGCCCGGAACGGCATACCCGCTCGGCGCCACCTACGACGGCAGTGGCGTGAACTTCGCCCTGTTCAGCGAGGTGGCCGAGCGGGTCGAGCTGTGCCTCATCGACGACGAGGGCGCCGAGACGCGCCTGGACCTGCCCGAGGTCGACGGCTTCGTCTGGCACGCCTACGTCCCCAGCCTGCAACCCGGACAGCGCTACGGCTTCCGGGTGCACGGCCCCTACGCCCCCGAGCACGGGCACCGCTGCGACCCCAGCAAGCTGCTGCTCGACCCCTACGCCAAGGCGATCGAGGGCCAGGTCACCAACGACCAGGCGCTGTTCTCCTACGACTTCACGAACCCCAAGAAGCGCAACACCGACGACAACCTGGGCAAGACGATGCTCTCGGTCGTCATCAACCCCTACTTCGACTGGGGCCACGACCGGCCACCGCGCCACGAGTACCACGACACGTTGATCTACGAGGCCCACGTCAAGGGCATGACGATGACCCATCCCGAGGTGCCCGAGGAGATCCGCGGCACGTATGCCGCGATCGCGCACCCGGCGATCATCGACCACCTCACGAACCTCGGCATCACCGCGATCGAGCTGATGCCGGTGCACCAGTTCGTGCAGGACACCTCCCTGCAGGACCGCGGCCTGTCCAACTACTGGGGCTACAACACCATCGGCTTCCTCGCGCCGCACAACGGCTACTCGCGCGGCCGCCGCGGTGAGCAGGTCACGGAGTTCAAGGCGATGGTCAAGGCGCTGCACGAGGCCAACATCGAGGTCATCCTCGACGTGGTCTACAACCACACCGCCGAGGGCAACGAGTTCGGCCCGACCCTGTGCTTCAAGGGCATCGACAACGCCGCCTACTACCGGCTCGTCGACGACAACAAGGCTCATTACTACGACACCACCGGCACCGGCAACAGCCTGCTGATGCGCCACCCGCACGTGCTCCAGCTGATCATGGACTCGTTGCGCTACTGGGTCACCGAGATGCACGTCGACGGCTTCCGGTTCGACCTCGCCGCCACCCTGGCCCGCCAGTTCCACGAGGTCGACAAGCTGTCCGCGTTCTTCGACCTGATCCAGCAGGACCCGGTCATCTCGCAGGTGAAGCTGATCGCTGAGCCCTGGGACGTCGGCGACGGCGGCTACCAGGTCGGCAACTTCCCGCCGCTGTGGACCGAGTGGAACGGCAAGTACCGCGACACCGTGCGCGACTTCTGGCGCGGCGAGCCGTCGACGCTCGGCGAGTTCGCGTCACGGCTGACCGGCTCCAGCGACCTCTACGAGCACAGCGGGCGCAAGCCGATCGCCTCCATCAACTTCGTCACCGCCCACGACGGCTTCACGCTGCGTGACCTGGTGTCCTACAACGACAAGCACAACGAGGCCAACGGTGAGGACGGCCGCGACGGCGAGAGCCACAACCGGTCGTGGAACTGCGGGGTCGAGGGCCCCACCGACGACCCCGAGGTCGTCGCGCTCCGGCTGCGCCAGCAGCGCAACTTCCTCGCGACCCTCCTGCTCAGCCAGGGCGTGCCGATGATCGCCCACGGCGACGAGATCGGCCGCACCCAGCGCGGCAACAACAACGCGTACTGCCAGGACAACGAGGTGTCGTGGGTCGACTGGAAGAATGTCGACCGCGACCTGCTCGAGTTCACGCGCAAGCTCGCCGAGCTGCGCCGCGCGCACCCGTCGTTCCGCCGG
>JBJMHU010000177.1:0-14088 GCA_045807225.1 Ornithinibacter sp.
CCGGCGCCGTACGTGCGCGAGGAGCAGGAGAAGCGGCTGCGCAAGGCCGAGCGAGGCCTGCAGACCCTGGGCCGGGTCAACCCGCTGGCGCTCGAGGAGTTCGCGGCGCTCGAGGAGCGGCACACCTTCCTCACGACCCAGCTCGAGGACCTCAAGCGGTCCAAGCGCGACCTGCTCGACATCGTCAAGGAGATCGACGAGCGCGTGGAGGAGGTGTTCACCGAGGCCTTCCACGACACCCGTGAGCAGTTCGAGCGGGTCTTCGATCGGCTCTTCCCCGGGGGGGAGGGGCGGCTGGTCCTCACCGACCCCGACGACATGCTGACCACGGGCATCGAGGTGGAGGCGCGACCGCCGGGCAAGAAGGTCAAGCGGCTGTCGCTGCTCTCCGGTGGCGAGCGCTCGCTCGTCGCGGTGGCCCTGCTCGTGGCCATCTTCAAGGCACGGCCGAGTCCCTTCTACATCATGGACGAGGTGGAGGCTGCGCTCGACGACACCAACCTGGGCCGGCTGATCACCCTGTTCGAGGAGCTGCGCGACTCCAGCCAGCTCATCGTCATCACGCACCAGAAGCGCACCATGGAGGTCGCCGATGCGCTCTACGGCGTCTCGATGCGGGGCGACGGCGTGACCACGGTTGTCTCGCAGCGCATCCGCGACGTCGCTGCGAGTGCGTAGGCACACGGCATCCGGTGGCGCGACCCGCGCCGGTCGCCCGGCTCAGTGGTCGATGCGGCCAGCGTCGGAGAGGGGCCAGAACCGCAGCACGACCGGGCCGACGACCCGGCCCAGCGGCACGAGCTGGGCGCACTCCGGCCCCTCCGTCGCACCGCGGCAGGCGATGACCGAGTCGGCCGACTGCGAGCGGTGGTCGCCCATCACCAGGAGGTTGCCCTCGGGCACGGGAATCTCGGGGAAGCACCGCGTCGAGCGGGGAGTGGTCGTGCAGTCGAGCGTGCCGGGGGTGAACGGGAGGTCCTCGTAGACGTAGGGCTCGTCGAGCGGCTGCCCGTTGACGAGAACCGCACCCTCGGTGCTGCAGCAGGCGACCGTCTGCCGGGGCAGGCCGATGACCCGCTTGACCGTGTAGGACGTGTTGCTCGGTCCGATGCCGGTGACGTCCCCGACCGCGCGCACAGCCCGCACGACCGGGTTGTCGGCGGGCGGCAGCTCCTTCTCCGCCCAGGTGTTCCCGTGCCCGAACACCACGACGTCGCCCCGGGCGATGTCGGAGCCGAGCCGGTTGACCAGGATGCGGTCGCCGATGTTGAGCGTCTGCTCCATCGACTCCGAGGGCACCCCGAACGGCTTCACCAGGAACGCCTGCACGAGGGCGACCGCGACCAGCGCGATGACGACCTCGGCGAACATGGGGAGGCGACGGCGGCGACGGGTCGTCGCCCCGTCCGTCGCGGGGGCGCCGGTCGTCACGCGGCAACCCTAGTTCGGGCCGTGCCGGGGTGTCGATTTGGTGTGCCGCACACGCGATGCGAGCCTTGCGGCATGGTCTCCCTGGTGCTCGGAATGCTCCTCTGCGTCGCGCTCGCCCTCGTCGTGATGGCGCTCGTCGCGGTGCCGGCGCGCCGGGCCGGTCGCGACGTGCTCACCGAGCGCGGCGAGGAGTTCCTGGGCTCGATCCGCGACCGCCAGCTGCTGCCCGGTCGCTCCTCCGGGTCCGGGCGCGACGACGACGAGGCCGGGACGGCCCGCTCCGACGAGCCGGTGGTCGCCAGCGCCTGAGCCTGGGTCCCGTTGCTGACGGACCGGTGTGGTTCGATGGGCCGTGCCCACAGCGAAGGAGCTCCACGCCGTGAAGTCCGGTATCGACCAGGCCGCCATCGACCCCGACGTGCGACCGCAGGACGACCTGTTCGCCCACGTCAACGGCCGGTGGCTCGCGACCACCGAGATCCCGGGCGACCGCGGTCGCTACGGCACCTTCGACGTGCTCCGCGAGACCGCCGAGGCGCAGGTGCGCGCCATCATCGAGCAGGTCGCGGCGGGCGCCCCCGAGCCGGGCACGGTGGCGGCCAAGGTGGGCGACCTCTACGCGAGCTTCATGGACGAGCAGGCCGTCGAGGCGCTCGGGGTCTCGCCGCTGGCCGACGACCTCGCGCGGGTCGCCGCCGTCACGGATGCCGGTGACGTCGTCGCCCTGAGCGGCGCCTTCGGCCGCTCCGGGGTGACCGGCGGCGTCATCCCGTTCGTCAACACCGACGACCGCGACCCGAGCCGCTACGTCGTCTACCTCGAGCAGGCCGGGCTGGGGCTGCCCGACGAGTCCTACTACCGCGAGGACGCCCACGCCGACAAGCGCACGGCCTACGTCGCGCACGTCGGGCGGATGCTGGCGCTCGCCGGCTGGCCCGACCCCCAGGGTGCGGCCCAGCGGGTGATGGCGCTCGAGACCCGGCTGGCCGCCGGGCACTGGGACAAGGTGACCAACCGCGACCCCGTCAAGACCTACAACCTGGTCGACCTGGCCGGCCTCGGCGAGCTGGGCCCGGGCATCGACTGGGTCCGCTACCTCGAGGGGCTGGGCGCCGGGCCGAGGGCCTTCGAGGCCGTCGTCGTCCGCCAGCCCGACCACGTGCGCTCCCTGGCGGCGGCCCTGGTGGAGGAGCCGGTCGAGGCCTGGCGCGACTGGCTGGCGTGGCACGTCGTCCACACCCACGCCCCCTACCTGT
This sequence comes from Ornithinibacter sp., assembly GCA_045807225.1. GTDB lineage: Bacteria > Actinomycetota > Actinomycetes > Actinomycetales > Dermatophilaceae > Fodinibacter. The sequence goes on from JBJMHU010000177.1 coordinate 2,688, forward strand.
CGCTGGCCCTCGTGGAGGAGAACTTCGACTTCTACGGCCGCACGCTCTCGGGCGTGCCGCAGATGCGCGAGCGCTGGAAGCGCGGGGTCAGCCTGGTCGAGGAGGCCCTCGGCGAGGCGGTGGGCCAGCTCTACGTCGAGCAGCACTTCCCCCCGCACGCCAAGGAGCGCATGGTCGAGCTCGTCGACAACCTCGTCGAGGCCTTCCGGCGCAGCCTGTCGCAGGTGCCCTGGATGGGTGACGACACCCGCCGCGAGGCCCTGGCCAAGCTCGGCCAGTTCACCCCCAAGATCGGCTACCCCGACCGCTGGCGCGACTACTCCGGCCTCGAGATCGTGCCCGGCGACCTGCTGGGCAACGTGCGCCGGGCTGTCGCCTTCGAGACCGACCGCCAGCTCGCGAAGCTCGGCGGCCCGGTCGACCGCGACGAGTGGTTCATGACCCCGCAGACCGTCAACGCCTACTACAACCCGGGCCTGAACGAGATCGTCTTCCCGGCGGCCATCCTGCAGCCGCCGTTCTTCGACGTCGAGGCCGACGACGCGGTCAACTACGGCGGCATCGGGGCGGTCATCGGGCACGAGGTCGGTCACGGCTTCGACGACCAGGGCTCGCAGTTCGACGGCACCGGCACCCTGCGCAACTGGTGGACCGACGACGACCGGGCCGCCTTCCAGGCCCGTGCGGACGCCCTCATCGCCCAGTTCGACCAGCTCGAGACCCGCGATGCCCCCGGTCACAAGGTCAACGGCGCGCTCACCGTCGGCGAGAACATCGGCGACCTCGGCGGCCTGACCATCGGCTACTCCGCCTACCGCATCTCGCTCGGCGACGAGCCCGCCCCAGAGCTCGACGGCCGCACCGGCGAGCAGCGGTTCTTCCTGGGCTGGGCCCAGGTGTGGCGGGGCCTGTCGCGGCGTGCCGAGGCCGAGCGGCTGCTGGCCCTCGACCCGCACAGCCCGATGGACCTGCGCGCCAATGCCGCCCGCAACCTCACCGAGTTCCACGAGGCGTTCGGGGTGGCCGAGGGTGACGGCATGTGGGTCGCGCCGGAGGACCGGGTGCGCATCTTCTGACCCGGGCTCCAGCACCCGGATGCCGTTCGCGCCGGTTTGGGGCCGGTGTGCGGCGGCTGCGAGGATGAACGGGTGAGCGCTATCGACACTGTGTGGGAGTACCTCGCCGTCGCCATCGGCATCATCGTCATCGTCGGCGGCATCGCCCTCGGCCTGATGCGCGGCCGCGGCGGCCGCAGCACGACCAAGGACCTGCCGGAGGCCCCGCCGACCGCGGCCCCCGGTGGCCACGCGGTCGACGTCGACGAACCCCTCGGCGGGGCCATCGGCACCATCGAGTCACCGGCCGACGTCGACGTCGAGGCCGACCTGCCGCCGCTGACCGAGGCGCCCCCGGTCCCCACCCTCGAGCGCCCCGAGGCACCGGCCGGGCGGTTGCGCCGCCTGCGCGCCCGGCTGGCCCGCTCCAACACCGCCCTGGGCAAGGGCCTGCTGGCACTGCTGTCCGGCGGAAAGCTCGATGAGGCCGCCTGGGAGGAGGTCGAGGACACCCTCCTGGCCGCCGACCTCGGGGTCGCCGCCACCACCGACCTGGTCGACGCGCTGCGCACCAAGGTGGCCGTCGAGGGCAGCACCGACGAGGCCACCGTGCGCGGTTGGCTGCGGGCCGAGCTGCTCGCCCTGGTCGACCCCTCGATGGACCGCTCGGTGGTGTCCTCGCGGGTCGACGGCCGCCCCGCCTGCGTGCTCGTCGTCGGCGTCAACGGCACCGGCAAGACCACCACCGTGGGAAAGCTGGCCCGGGTGCTCGTGGCCGAGGACAAGGACGTCGTGCTCGGCGCCGCCGACACCTTCCGCGCCGCTGCCGCCGACCAGCTGCAGACCTGGGGGGAGCGGGTCGGGGTGCCGACCATCCGGTCCGAGCGCGACGGCGCGGACCCGGCCGCGGTGGCGTTCGACGCCGTCAAGGCGGCCGCCGAGCTCGAGGCCGACGTCGTGCTCATCGACACCGCCGGCCGGCTGCAGAACAAGGTCGGGCTGATGGACGAGCTCGGCAAGGTCAAGCGGGTCATCGAGAAGCAGAGCCCGGTCGACGAGGTGCTGCTCGTGCTCGACGCCACCACCGGCCAGAACGGCATGCGCCAGGCAGAGGTCTTCGGGCAGGTCGTCGGCATCACCGGCATCGTGCTCACCAAGCTCGACGGCACGGCCAAGGGCGGCATCGTCGTGGCCGTGCAGCGGGAGCTGGGGGTTCCGGTCAAGCTGGTCGGGCTCGGTGAGGGTCCCGACGACCTGGCCCCCTTCGACCCCGAGGCGTTCGTCGACGCGATCCTGGACTGAAGGTTCTCGCCTCCTGTTCCCGGGTGACCGCTCCGCTCGTCGTGTGGTGCTCGGCCTTCGTCCTTGGCCTTCGCGAGCTACGTCGCCCACCGCCGGGGTGGTCTGCTCGGCACCGGAGCCCGGAAACAGGTAAAGGTTTTCTGAGAAGTCTGTTTCCGGTGTCTGCGAGGTCACAGCCCCCCGGGGCCTTGTGAGGTCGACCGGGATCGGTTGGTTGTGGAATGGTCAAAGACGTGGCTGGAAGGCGCACTGTCGAGGTTGAGGTGGCCGTCGTGGGTGGCGGTGTCTCCGGGTTGGCGACCGCATACTGGCTGGCCGCCGAGCACGGGGTGGACGTCATCGTGCTGGAGGCCGGGAACCAGCTCGGCGGCAAGGTCTCGACGCAGAGCCTGGCCGGTATGCCGGTCGACACCGGGCCCGACGCGTTCCTGAGCCGGGGGCCCGACCTGGCCGAGCTGGTCGAGCGCCTCGGGCTGCGTGACGAGGTCGTGGGCCCGCTGCCGGGCGGCGCGTCGATCTGGTCGCGCGGCCGGATGCGCCCCATCCCGCAGGGCAGCGCCTTCGGCATCCCCGACCGGGTCGTGCCACTGCTGCGCTCGCGGCTGTTGTCGCCGACCGCCGTGCTGCGCGCGGGCCTGGACTTCGTGCTCCCGCGCACCCCCCTGGGTGACGACCCCACGGTCGCGCAGGTCGTCGGGCCGCGCCTCGGCGGCCAGGTCGTCGAGCGGCTCGTGCAACCGCTCCTGGGCGGCGTGCACGCCGGCTCGGTCGACCGGCTCAGCGCCCGCAGCACCGTCCCCGACGTGGTCCACCTCGCCGGCTCCAGTCGCTCGCTCGTGCTGGCCCTGCGCCGTCGTCGCCGTGCTGCACCGGTGCCCACCACACCTCCGGCGCCCCCACTGGTCTCCCTGCGGGGCGGGCTGGGCCGGCTGGTCGGCGCCCTCGTCGACGCCGTCGGCCGCCAGCGCGTCGTCACCGGCGCGCCGGCCACCGGCCTGCAGCGCGCCGCGCACGGGTGGCGGGTCGAGACCCCCGCGGTCGACGTGCTCGCGACCACCGTCGTGCTGGCCGCTCCGGCCCACGCCGTCGCCGGGCTGGTGGCGGCGGCCGCGCCCGAGCTGGCCGACGAGCTGGCCGGCATCGAGTACGTCGACGTGGCGACCGTGACCCTCGCCCTGCCCAAGGACGAGGTCGGCGAGCTCACCGGCACCGGCTTCCTGGTGCCGCCGGTCGAGGGCGCGATGCTCGTCGGCTGCACCTGGCTCACCAGCAAGTGGCCGCACCTCGCCGGGAGTGACACCGTGCTGCTGCGCTGCATGGTCGGCCGTGACGGCGACGACCGGTGGACCACGATGGATGACGCGGAGCTGGTCGCCGCGGTGCGCGCCGACCTCGCCCGCACGATGCAGCTCACCGCTGCGCCGACCGAGACGCTGGTGCAGCGCTGGCCGCGCGCCATCCCGCAGTACGTCGTCGGCCACTCCGAGCGCCTCGAGCGGCTCGACGCACTGGTGCCCGACGGCATCCGCCTCACCGGCGCCGCCTACCGCGGCTCTGGCCTGGCCGCCTGCGTCGCGAGTGCCCGCGCCACCGCCATGGCCGTCGCCGCCGACCTCGTGCTCGACACCGTCGACCTGTCCGATCCCGCCGGGTGTGCCCACCCGGGTCCCAGCCCCCACCCGTCCATGCAAGGAGCGAACCCATGAGCCACCCCGCCGGCATCCCGACGCCTCGCGTCGACTTCGCCGCCCGACCGATGCTGGTCTTCTGGGAGATCACCCGGTCGTGCCTGCTCGCCTGCCGGCACTGCCGCGCCTCGGCCACCGCCGCCCCGCTGCCCGGCGAGCTCAGCCACCAGGAGGGCATGGACATGATCGACCAGGTGGCGGGCTTCGGCCGCCCCTACCCGATCCTCGTGCTCACCGGCGGCGACTGCCTGCTGCGCGACGACGTCTTCGAGCTCGTCGCCCACGCCACGGAGCTCGGCGTGCCGGTGTGCCTGTCGCCGTCCGTGACCCCGATGCTGACCCCCGAGTCCATTGCCCGGATGGCCTCCTCCGGCGTCAAGGCCGTCTCCCTCTCGCTCGACGGCTCGAGCCCCGAGACGCACGACGGCATCCGCGGCATCCCCGGGCACTTCGAGGAGACGCTGCCCGCCATCAAGGCGATCAAGGACGCCGGCATCAAGCTGCAGATCAACACCACGGTGATGAGCGGCAACGTGCACGAGATGCCGGATGTCGCCAAGATCGTCAAGGACTACGGCGTCGACATGTGGGAGGTCTTCTTCCTCGTGCACGTCGGCCGTGGCGAGGCCACCGGCGCGATCACGCCGCAGGAGCACGAGGACGTCTGCCACTTCCTCTTCGACGCCTCGCACCACGGCTTCGTCGTGCGCACCGTCGAGGCGCCGTTCTTCCGGCGCGTGGTGCACGAGCGGCGCGCGGGCGGTGCCGTGCCCGACACGGCGCTCTACGCCGAGCTGTCCGGGCGGCTCGCCGAGCTGGTGGGCGAGGGCCGGGACCGGGGATCGGCCCACACCGCCGCGACCCGCGACGGCAAGGGCATCCTGTTCGTCGCCTACGACGGCGAGGTCTACCCGGCGGGCTTCCTGCCGCTGGGCCTGGGCTCGGTGCGCGACCAGCCCCTTGCCGACATCTACCGCGACCACCCGACGCTCAAGGCCATCCGCGCCGCGCAGTTCACCGGCCGGTGCGGCTCCTGCGAGTACGCCGACCTGTGCGGTGGGTCGCGGGCCCGGGCCTACGCCTCCACCGGTGACCCGCTGGGCGAGGACTCCGCCTGCATCCACCAGCCGCAGCCCCTGGAGACCGCCGCGTCGGCCTGAGGCGGCCGGCCCGTGCCGCTGCACGGGCCACACGTCTCAGCATGCGGGACCGGCGCCTCGCCGAAACCCGATGCTTACACCCGGCGCCGCGATGCAACACGACGGAAACACAAGGGCGCGGGTGGCGAAACCCCGTGCCGCCACGGTTGTCGCCATGAGCACACCACTGATGCCCTTTGTGGAGGCAGCAGACCAGATCGACTACGCGTCCACGGCGTTCGTCATCCTCTGCGCTTCCCTCGTCCTCTGCATGACCACTCCGGCGCTGGCGCTGTTCTACGGCGGCATGACCCGCACCAAGTCGGTCCTCAACATGATGATGATGTCGTTCAGCGCCATGGGCGTCGTCGGCATCATCTACGTCCTCTACGGCTACTCCATGTCGTTCGGCACCGAGAACCTCGGTGGCATCATCGCCAACCCCTTCCAGTACTTCGGCCTGAGCGGCACCACCGAGTCGGTGATCAACCCCTTCGGCTACGAGGGCTACGGCAACATCCCCGAGCTCGCCTTCGTCGCCTTCCAGCTCACCTTCGCCGTCATCACCGTCGCGCTGATCAGCGGCGCCATCGCCGACCGCGTGAAGTTCTCGACCTGGCTGGTCTTCAGCGGGCTGTGGGTCACGTTCTCCTACTTCCCGATCGCCCACATGGTCTGGGGCGGCGGCCTGCTGTCCGCCAACGAGACGAGCCTGTCGTCGCTGATCTTCGGCTCCACCGACGGCGCGGCCAACGTGGCGCCGATCGACTTCGCCGGTGGCACCGTCGTGCACATCAACGCCGGCATGGCGGGCCTGGTGCTCGCCCTCGTCGTGGGCCAGCGGATCGGCTTCGGCAAGATCGCGATGCGCCCGCACAACGTGCCGCTCACGATGATCGGCGCGGGACTGCTGTGGTTCGGCTGGTTCGGCTTCAACGCGGGCTCCGAGCTCGCGGCTGACGGCACCGCCGCCCTGGTGTGGGTCAACACCACCACCGCCACGTGCGCGGCGATGATCGGCTGGCTGATCGTGGAGAAGATCCGTGACGGCCACGCCACCTCGGTCGGCGCGGCATCCGGTGTGGTTGCCGGTCTGGTCGCCATCACCCCGGCGTGCGGCGCGCTCAGCCCGCTCGGCTCGATCATCCTCGGCGTCGTCGCCGGTGGCCTCTCGGCCCTGGCCGTCGGCCTGAAGTTCAAGCTCGGCTACGACGACTCGCTCGACGTCGTCGGTGTGCACCTCGTCGCCGGCGTGTGGGGCACCATCGGTGCGGGCCTGCTCGCGACCGCCACGGGCCTGTTCTACGGTGGCGGCGTCGACCAGCTCGTCATCCAGGTGCTGATCGCCCTCTGCACCATCGTCATCTCCGGTGTCGTCACGCTCGTGATCGCCCTCGCCCTCAAGGCCACCATGGGCTGGAGGATCCCCGAGGACATCGAGGTCACCGGCATCGACCAGGGCGAGCACGCGGAGACCGCGTACGACCTGGTGTCCGTCGGCGCCCGGATGGGTGCGCCCAGCTTCGGCGGCGCGCACTCCTCGTCCACCGACTCCAAGAACCTCGAAGGAGCCAAGTCATGAAGCTCGTCACCGCCATCATCAAGCCCCACCAGCTCGACGAGGTGAAGGAGGCCCTCGAGGCCTTCGGCATCCAGGGCATGACGATCAGCGAGGCGCACGGCTACGGGCGCCAGCGCGGCCACAGCGAGGTCTACCGCGGTGCCGAGTACACCGTCGACTTCGTGCCGAAGAGCCGCATCGAGGTGCTCGTCGACGACATGGACGCCACCTCGGTCGTCGACGTCATCCTCAAGGCGGCGCAGACCGGCCGCATCGGCGACGGCAAGATCTGGGTGGTTCCCGTCGAGGACGTCGCCCGGGTCCGCACCGGGGAGCGCGGCGTCGAGGCCATCTGAGCATGCCCACCCCCTCGAGTGGGATCGGCTCGCGCCGGCTCGACCTGGCCGGCACCCGTGACTTCGCCGTCGCGGGTGCCGGTCCGGCCCGCCGGGCCGCCCTCTCCGCGTTCAACCGCCAGTGGCTCGCCGAGGTGTGGCAGGCCGCGACCGGTGGGTCGCCCATCGAGGGGATCGCGCTGGCCGCGGTCGGCAGCATCGGTCGCGGTGACGCGGGGCCGCTCAGCGACTACGACCTCGTCCTGCTCCACTCCGAGCGCTCGCTCCCCGCGAAGGAGCTCACCGCCCTCGCCGACCGCATCTGGTACCCCATCTGGGATGCCGGCGTGCGCCTGGACCACAGCGTCCGCACCGTCACCCAGTGCCGCCAGGTGGCGGCCGCCGACCTCACCGCCGCCGTCGGCCTGCTGGACCTCGCGCCGATCGCCGGCGACGAGCAGCTCGTCGCCGCCGCCCGCTCCACCGTCGCCCACGACTGGCGCGGCAACGCCCGCAAGCGCCTCCCGCAGCTCGTCGAGGCCGTGGTGTCGCGCCACCAGCGCCAGGGCGACCTCGCGCAGTCCATCGAGCCGGAGCTCAAGGAGGCCCACGGCGGGCTGCGCGACATGACCGTGCTCTCGGCGATGGCCGAGGCGTGGCTCGCCGACCGCCCGCACGGCGGGGTGGATGCCGCGCACGGACTCCTGCTCGACGTGCGCGACGCCGTGCACGTCGTCACCGGGCGTGGGCGCGACCGCCTGGGCCGCGAGGACCACGACGCCGTCGCGGCCCTGCTCGGCCACGACGACGCCGACGACCTGCTGACCGCCGTCTCGTCCGCGGGGCGGCACATCTCCTACGCCCTCGACGGCACCCTGCGCCGCGCCGGCCAGTCGCAACGCGCCCGCACCCTGCGGGTCGGCCCGCGCCGCCCGCAGATGACGCCGCTGGGCCACGGGCTGTTCGCCAGCGACGGCGAGGTCGTGCTCGGCTCGACCCGGCTGGCCGAGACCGACGAGGGGATGCCGATGCGTGCCGGGGTCGTGGCCGCCCGCGCCGGGCTGCCCATCTCGCCGGCGACCCTGGACAACCTCGCCAAGCACGCCCCCGCACCGTCGGACCCGTGGCCGTCCACGCTGCGCGACCTGTTCGGCGACCTGCTCGCCTCCGGCCCGGGCCTGGTCACCGTCTGGGAGGGGCTGGACCAGGTCGGCGTCGTCGACGCCTGGCTGCCGGAGTGGTCGGCGGTACGGTCGCGCCCGCAGCGCAGCGCCGTGCACCGCCACACCGTCGACCGCCACCTCGTCGAGACGGTGGTGCTCGCCGCCGGGCTCGTGCGCCGGGTCTCGCGGCCCGACCTGCTCCTCGTCGCCGCCCTGCTGCACGACATCGGAAAGGTCCGCGGCGCCCACGACCACTCGGTGACCGGTGCCGAGCTGGCGCGCGGCATCGTCACCCGGTGGGGCTTCTCGCCCCGCGACGTCGAGGTCCTGGTGACCCTCGTGCGTGAGCACCTCACGCTCATCGAGCTCGCGACCCGCCGCGACCACCAGGACCCCGCAACGGTCGACGCCGCCATCGCGGCCGTGGCCGGCGACCGCGAGGTCTTCGAGATGCTGCTGGCCCTCACCGAGGCCGACGCGTCGGCCGCCGGCCCGGCGGCCTGGACCGACTGGCGCGCCACCCTGCTCGACCAGCTCGCCCTCGCCGTAAGGTCACGGCTCGACGGCCCGTCCGCCGTGGCGGCCGAGGCGCACGAGGACGGTGTCGCCGCCGACGCCACCGGGCTGCTCGACCCGGCGGTGCTCGGCGCAGTGCGCTCCGGGGAGCCGCACGTGCGGGTCATCGCCACCGGCGGGTCGCACCGGCTCGACATCACCGACCTGGACCGGGTGGGCCTGTTCGCCGACACGGCCGGCCTGCTCGCGGCCGAGGGGCACACCGTGCGCACCGCGATCCTGCGCACCGTCGACGGCATCGCGGTCAACGAGTGGCACGTGGAGTCGCCGAGCGGCGCCGTGCCCGACCCCGTCCGCATCGAGCGCGGCCTCTCCCGCCTCGGCCGCGGTGACCGGGCCCCGCTGGCGACCCTGGACCGTCGCCGCGCCCACGTGGCCCGGCCGTCGGGGCAGGCCTCGGTCGGCACCCCGGGCCAGGCCCGCGCACTGGTGGTCCCCGGTGCCAGCAGCGACGCCACGGTGCTCGAGGTGCGCGCCCAGGACCGCCCGGGCATGCTGCACGAGCTCGGCGCGGCGCTCGCCGGGGCCGGCATCTCCGTGCGCTCGGCCCACATCGCCACCTACGCGGGGCAGACGCTCGACACCTTCTACCTCACCGGCTCCGACGGCCTGCCGCTGCCGCCGGCACGGGTGGCCCAGGCCGTGAGCCTGGTCATCGACACCTGCGACGGCGTCTGAGCCGTCACAGCTTTTTCGCCCGGTGCGGGAAAGCCGACCTTCGCACCACAACCGTTCCGGTGCGAAGGACGACCTTGGGGTGCGAAGCCGTGCCGCCTGGTGACCTCCGTCGGGAACGAACCGCGCGCACCGTTAGCCTTGACCGGTGTTCAACAGCCTCTCCGACCGCCTGACCGACACCTTCAAGAACCTCCGCACCAAGGGGAGGCTCTCGGAGAGCGACGTCAACAAGACGGTCCGCGACATCCGCCTGGCGCTGCTCGACGCCGACGTCGCCCTGCCCGTCGTCAAGGAGTTCACCTCCGCCGTGCGCGAGCGGGCGCTCGGGGCGGAGGTCAGCGAGGCGCTGAACCCCGCCCAGCAGGTCGTCAAGATCGTCAACGAGGAGCTCGTCGGCATCCTCGGTGGTGAGACGCGCAGCATCCGGTTCGCCAAGCAGCCGCCGACCGTCATCATGCTCGCCGGCCTGCAGGGCTCGGGCAAGACGACGCTCGCGGGCAAGCTCGGCGCGTGGCTCAAGGCCCAGGGGCACACCCCGCTGCTCGTGGCCGCCGACCTGCAGCGCCCCAACGCCGTCACCCAGCTCGAGGTCGTCGGCGAGCGGGCCGGGGTGCCGGTCTTCGCCCCCGAGCGCGGCAACGTCTTCGGCCACGACGTCGTCACCGAGAGCGGCGAGGGCACCCGCAGCCACGGCGACCCGGTCGCGGTCTCGCGGGCCGGCATCGAGCAGGCTCGCCGCGCGCAGCACGACGTCGTCATCGTCGACACCGCCGGCCGCCTCGCCATCGACGAGAACCTCATGCAGCAGGCCGCCGACATCCGTGCCGCCATCTCGCCCGACGAGGTGCTGTTCGTCATCGACGCGATGATCGGCCAGGACGCCGTCACGACGGCCAACGCCTTCCTCGAGGGCGTCGACTTCACCGGTGTCGTGCTGACCAAGCTGGACGGCGACGCCCGCGGTGGTGCCGCGCTCTCGGTGGCCAGCGTCACCGGCCGGCCGATCATGTACGCGTCCACCGGCGAGAAGCTCGAGGACTTCGAGGTCTTCCACCCCGACCGGATGGCCTCGCGCATCCTCGACATGGGCGACGTCATGACGCTCATCGAGCAGGCCGAGAAGGCGTTCGACGCCGACCAGGCCGAGAAGATGGCCCGCAAGTTCGTCGAGGAGGAGGAGTTCACCTTCGACGACTTCCTGGCCCAGATGGCCGCCGTCAAGCAGATGGGCTCGCTCAAGAAGATGCTCGGCATGATGCCGGGCATGGCCCAGATGCGGGACCAGCTGGACGCCCTGGACGAGCGGGAGTTCGACCGGGTCGAGGCCATGGTCAAGTCGATGACGCCGTACGAGCGCAAGCACCCGAAGATCATCAACGGCTCCCGGCGGGCCCGGATCGCGCGCGGCTCCGGACGCACCGTGCAGGACGTCAACGAGCTGCTGCAGCGGCTGACCGAGGCGCAGAAAATGATGAAGCAGATGCGCCGGGGGATGGGCGTCCCCGGCCTGCCCGGTTCGGGCGGCCCGGGGCGCAAGGGCAAGACCCAGCAGCGCAAGAAGGGCAAGAGCGGCAACCCCGCCAAGCGCGCCGAGCAGGAGCGCGCCGCCGGCCAGAAGGCGATCGAGGCGCGACGCAACGCCCTCGGAGCGTCCTTCGGCGCCGGTGCCGGCACCGAGCCGGAGCCGCCGCAGCTGGGGCAGCTGCCCGCCGGTTTCGACAAGTTCCTGGGTCGCTGAGCCCGGTCGGCTCAGCCCACGCGGTCGGCGCTTCGTCGCGCCGGACGACTGAACGACTGGACGGCCGCGTTCCGGCCGTCGACGCGCGGTCGGCGGTACGGTCGAAGCGATACGTGTCACCCGAAAGGACGATCGATCGAGGCTCAAGGACCTGCTGGAGGGGACC
>JBJMHU010000178.1:0-3932 GCA_045807225.1 Ornithinibacter sp.
ACCTTGAGGTCGAGCGCCTCGGCGAACTTGCGGCCGAGCTGGAAGATGTGGCCCATCTCGACGCCGCGGGCGAGCTCGAGCGGCCCGGAGCCGTCGGGCGCCGGGTCCCCGGCGCGCACCTCGGCGGCCTCGATCGTGCCGTCCCAGCCGAAGTCGCGCCCGGCCACCAGGTCGAACACGTGCCGGCCGGGCTCGTTCGCGCCGGTGATCCAGCGGGTGCCCTCGACGACGCGCGGGTCGAGCAGGTAGCGCACGCCCGCGGGCTTGCCGGCGCCCAGCGCGGCCGGCCCGATGTAGCCGCGCACCAGCCCCGGGTTGGCCGTGAAGTCGTCGTCGGTGAACGGGTGCACGACCGAGGGGTGTACGACGGCCTCGAGGCGCTTGGCGTCGACGTCCCGGTCGCCGGGCAGGCCGATCGCGAGCAGCTCGGGCTTCCCGTCGGGGTGGACGAGCTTGACCAGCACGTTCTTCAGCGTGTCTCCGGCGCCCCACTCGCGGTCCGCACGGCGCAGGTCGTCGCGGCCGTTCGCGAGCGCGACCAGCGTCTCGATCGTCGGGGTGTCGGGCGTGTCCTCGACGTGCGCGGCGGGTACGTCGTCGTACGGCTGAGCCGGTGGCACCAGGGTGCGCAGCGCCTCGACGTTGGCGGCGTAGTCGCACTGGGTGCAGCGCACGTAGGTGTCCTCGCCCACCTCTGCGGGCGTGAGGAACTCCTCGCTCTTGGAGCCGCCCATCGCACCGGACAGCGCCGACACGATCACGTAGTCGAGGCCGAGCCGGTCGAAGATGCGGATGTAGGCCTCGCGGTGGGCGGCGTAGGAGCGGTCGAGGCCGGCGTCGTCGACGTCGAAGGAGTAGGAGTCCTTCATCACGAACTCGCGCCCGCGCAGCAGCCCTGCCCGGGGGCGCGCCTCGTCGCGGAACTTGGTCTGGATCTGGTAGATCCACAGCGGCAGGTCCTTGTAGGACGAGTAGAGGTCCTTCACCAGCAGCGTGAAGAACTCCTCGTGCGTGGGACCGAGCATGAAGTCGGCGCCCTTGCGGTCCTTGACCCGGAACACGTTGTCGCCGTACTCGGTCCAGCGGTTGCTCTTGTCGTAGGGCTCCTTGGGCAGCAGGGCCGGGAAGTGCACCTCCTGCGCGCCCATCGCGTCCATCTCGTCGCGGATGATGGCCTCGATGTTGCGCAGCACCCGCCAGCCCAGCGGGAGCCAGGCATAGCCGCCCGGCGCCGTGCGGCGGATGTAGCCGGCGCGCACCAGCAGCCGGTGGCTCGGCACGTCGGCGTCGGCCGGGTCCTCGCGAAGGGTGCGCAGGAACAGGGTCGACATCCGCAGCAGCACGGTGGGCTCTCCTCGATCGGGTGGCGAGGCCTGAGGATATCGGCGGGCCGGCGACCCGGCCGACCCGGTTTACGGACGGTCGGGTGCTCAGACGGTCACCGTTGCCGGTCGCACCCCCTCGCGGCGCAGCGGCGAGAGCCAGCCGACGGCGACACCCACGACGAGTACGGCGGCACCGGCGAGCATGCCGGCACGCGGGCCGGCCCAGTGCGCCACGACGCCGCCGAGCACCGAGCCGAGCGGCCAGCCCAGCCCGAACGACAGCATCCGGCCGGTCGTGTTGACCCGGCTCATGAGCGGCTCGGGGGTCACCTGCTGCCGGTAGGTGATCGCGTTGATCACGACGCCCATGTAGGCCACCCCCCAGCCGAGCAGCATCACCGACCCGACCTGCCAGCTGCCGGACAGCGCCGTCCCGACCGAGAGCAGCGCGCTCGCGGGCAGGGCGAGGAGGGTGACCCGCGCGGCTCCGAGGCGGCGTACGGCGACCGGGGTCACCAGGCTGGTCACGAACACGCCGACGCCCCACGCCGCGAAGAGCACGCCGAGCTCCCAGTCACCCTCCTGCACGTCGAGCGACCGGTCGGCCCACACGACCATCTGCCCCATGAAAGCGCCGCCGGCGATCGACTGGGTGGCGCCGACGACCGTCATCGAGCGCACGGTGGCGTGCCCCCACAGGAAGTGCAGACCCTCCCGGACGTCGGCGACCAGCGCACGCCTGCTCAGCGGCGCGGTGGGCCGTCGGTCGGGGTCGGACAGCGGCCGGGCAACCGAGCGGATCAGCAGCGCGGACGCCAGATAGCTCAGGGAGTCGACGGCGATCAGCGACGCGCCGTCGACGAACGCGAGCAGCGCGCCCGCCAGCAGCGGCACCGAGGTCTCGAGCACGGTGCTCGCCGACCACATGATGCTGTTGGCGGCCGCGATGCGCGCCCGGCCGACCAGGGTCGGCACGGCACCGAAGTCGGCGGCGTCGAAGAACACGAACAGCGCAGGCACGACGAAGGCCGCGGCCAGCAGGTGCGGCACGGTCAGCACGCCGAACCACGACGCGACCGGGATGCTGGCGAGCACCACCGCGTTGACCACGTCGGCGACGACCATGACCCGCTTGCGGTCGAACCGGTCGGCGAGCGCCCCGGCGGGCAGCCCGAGCAGCAGGTAGGGCAGCGCCTCGAACGCCGCGACGAGCGAGGTGAGCAGGGGTGAGCGGTCGGACAGGTCGTACATGACGACCGGCAGGGCGATGTAGGTGACCGCGGTGCCGGCGAGGCTGACCAGCCGGGCGCCGAGGAAGCGGCGCCAGTCGGGGTCGTCGCGCAGCCGGGCCGGTGTGCTGACCGGATCGCTCACCGGAAGGCCTCGGCCTGGATCGTGTAGAGCTCGGAGTAGGGGCCACCGCGGGCCATCAGCTCGTCGTGGCTGCCGACCTCGGCCACCCGGGACCCGTCGAGCACCACGATCACGTCGGCCATCCGGACGGTGGAGAACCGGTGGGACACGAGCACGGTGATGCGGCCGTTGCCGGACTCACCGCGCGACGCGGCCGCGAACCGCTCGAACAGCGCGTGCTCGGTCTCGGCGTCCAGCGCCGCGGTCGGCTCGTCGAGCACCAGCAGCAGCGGCTCGTCGCGCATGAAGCCGCGGGCGAGCGCGACCTTCTGCCACTGGCCGAAGGACACCTCGACCCCGTCGTCCCAGGTCGGGCCGAGCTGGGTGTCGAGGCCGCGCGGCAGGGCCTCGACGACGTCGACGGCACCGGCCCGGGAGACCGCGGTCTCGGCGGCCGGCCGGTCGCCGAGCCGGGACAGCTCGCCGACCCCGACGCTGTCCAGGGCGGTCAGCTCGAACCGGAAGAAGTCCTGGAACGCCCCGGCCAGCCGCGCCCGCCACTCCGGCACCGAGATCGAGGCCAGGTCGACCCCGTCGACCTCGATCCGGCCGCTGTCGGGCCCGTAGAGCCGGGCCAGCAGCTTGACGAGGGTGGTCTTGCCGGCGCCGTTCTCGCCGACCACGGCGACCACCGAGCCGGCGGGCAGCCGCAGCGACACGTCGTCGAGGACCAGCCGGTCGGTGCCGGGGTAGCGGAACGACACGTGGTCGAGGGTGATGCCGTCGCGCAGCAGGTCGGGCGGGTGGCCGTCGGAGCGCGCGTCGGCGGCGGCCGCGTAGTCCTCGAGCCAGATCAGCCGGCGGGAGATGTTGAGCCAGATCGTGCGCAGGAACCCGAGCTCGCCGACGGCCGCGCCGACGAACTGGGAGAGCTGGTTGCCGATCACGAGCACGAGCACGACCTGGCCGGGCGAGGCGTCGAGCCCGACCGCGGTGAACACCACGGCTCCGACGTAGCCGAGCCCGAACAGCGCCCAGGCCGCGCTGCCCCACAGGGCGGTGCCCCACTTCGCGCGGGCCATCGGGTCGCCCACCTTGCGCCACTCGGCGCGCCGCGCCTCGACCAGCGCCGCGCCGTTGCCGGTGACCCGCACCTCCTTGGCCGGCGAGGCGGTCGTGCCGAGCACGAACAGGTGCCGGGTGTGCCGTTCGTGCTGGGCGACCCGGTCGAGCACCACCTGCTCGACCCCGGGC
>JBJMHU010000179.1:0-8504 GCA_045807225.1 Ornithinibacter sp.
CGCCGAGGGGGCACCCACCGACTGGTTCGACCTCGGCATCTCGGTCACCGTGGCCGGCGAGGACGTTCCGCTCGCACCGCTCATCGAGGCGATCGCGCGCGGCCACGAGCACCTCATCCTCGACAGCGGCACCTGGTTCTCGCTCGACCGGCCCGAGCTCGAGACGCTGCGGGCGCTGGTCGACGAGGCGCGCTCGCTGCAGGACAGGCCCAGCGACCCGCTGCGCATCTCGGTGGTGCACGCGGGGCTCTGGGAGGAGCTCGCCGCGCTGGGCGTCGTCGAGCAGCAGTCCGACCGATGGAGCCGCGCCGTCGGGGCGCTGCTCGACCTCGACGCCGTCGAGCCCGCCGAGCTGCCGACGGGGCTCGACGCCACGCTGCGGCCCTACCAGGTCGACGGCTTCCGCTGGCTGTCGCTGCTCTGGGACTGCGGTCTCGGCGGGGTGCTCGCCGACGACATGGGCCTGGGCAAGACCCTGCAGATGCTGGCCATGGTGCTTCGGGCGCACGAGCGCGGCGAGCTCGACGACCCGGTGCTCGTCGTGGCGCCCACCTCGGTGCTGTCGACCTGGCAGAGCGAGGCCGCGCGCTTCGCTCCCTCGCTGTCCACGGTGGTCGTCGACCGCACCCGCACCAAGGCCGGGCGGGGCCTGGAGGAGACGATCGCGGGGGCGCAGCTCGTCATCACCTCGTATGCCGTGGCGCGCATCGACGAGGTGGCGTTCCGGTCGCGGCCGTGGGGCGCGGTCGTGCTCGACGAGGCCCAGTTCGTGAAGAACCACCAGGCGAAGACCTACCAGGCCGTGCGACGGCTGACGGCGCGGGCGAAGTTCGCGATCACCGGCACGCCGCTCGAGAACTCGCTCATGGACCTGTGGTCGCTGCTGTCGATCGTGGCACCCGGGTTGCACCCGCGCCCGGCGCTGTTCAAGGAGCTGTGGGCCAAGCCGATCGAGAACGGCGGGGATGCCGAGCGGCTCGCGGCGCTGCGCCGCCGCATCCGGCCGCTGATGCTGCGCCGCACCAAGGAGGCGGTGGCCACCGAGCTGCCGCCCAAGATGGAGCAGGTGCTCTCGGTCGACCTCCACCCGCGGCACCGCGCGGTCTACGACCGGCACCTGCAGCGCGAGCGGCAGCGGCTGCTGGGGCTCATCGACGACGTCAACGGCAACCGCATCGCCATCCTGCGGGCGCTGACCGTGCTGCGGCAGATGTCGCTCGACCCGTCGCTGGTCGACGAGGCGTATGCCGGGCTCGCGTCGTCGGCCAAGGTCGACGCCCTCGTCGAGCAGCTCGAGGAGCTGGCCCAGGAGGGGCATCGGGCGCTCGTCTTCTCCCAGTTCACCGGGTTCCTGCGCCTCGTGCGCACCCGGCTCGAGGCCGAGGGCATCGCCTACGAGTACCTCGACGGGTCCACCCGCAACCGCGCCGAGCGCATCGCGTCCTTCCGCGAGGGCACGGCGCCGGTGTTCCTCATCTCGCTCAAGGCCGGCGGCTTCGGCCTCACCCTCACCGAGGCCGACTACGTCTTCGTGCTCGACCCGTGGTGGAACCCCGCCGCCGAGGCACAGGCCATCGACCGCACCCACCGGATCGGCCAGACCCGGCCGGTCAACGTCTACCGGATGGTCTCGCGCGACACCATCGAGGAGAAGGTCGTGGCCCTGCAGGAGCGCAAGCGCGACCTGTTCGCGCGGGTGGTCGACGAGGGCGCGGCGCTGTCGTCGGCGATGACGGCCGACGACCTGCGCGAGCTGCTCGACACCTGAACCACCGACCGGCCCACGCTGGCACCGCTGCGTCCGTGGCGGCGGATCCCGTGGATGTTGGCGCGTCCGTCCCAGCCGTTGCGCCCGGTGCCGAAGGTAGCGTCGAAGGCGCACTGCGGCAGGGAGGTTGGGATGGATGCGGCCACGATCCTGAAGCCCTTGGTCGATGCCACGATCGGCACGGAGCTGCCCGTTCGCGTCGACTGCTGGGACGGGAGCTCGATCGGGCCACCGACGGCCGAGGCCGTCGTGCGGTTCCGGTCACGCCGGGCGCTGCGGCGCCTGGTCTGGGCCCCCAACGAGCTCGGCTTCGCCCGGGCCTACGTCTCGGGAGACGTCGAGGTCGAGGGTGACCTCCTCGACGCGCTGACCCGGCTGGATGCGCTGGCCGACCCCGCCCGCGGACCCGGTGTGCACGTCGGGCGCGAGACGAAGGCCGCCGTTGCCAAGGCGGTCGTGCGGTTGGGAGCGCTCGGACCGCCACCTCGCCCGCCGGCGGAGGAGATCCGGCTCTCCGGCAGCCGGCACGCGCGCGCCCGGGACGCCAGGGCGGTGTCCCACCACTACGACGTGGGCAACGCGTTCTACCGGCTCGTCCTCGGCCCCTCGATGGTCTACTCCTGTGCCTACTTCGAGCAGGAGCCGTCCGCCGCGTACACCGTGGACGACGCCCAACGGGCCAAGCTCGACCTGGTCGCCCGGAAGCTCGGACTGCGGCAGGGCGCGCGCGTGCTGGACGTCGGATGCGGCTGGGGGTCCTTCCTGATCCACGCGGCTTCGGAGTACGGGGCCGAGGGCGTCGGCATCACGCTCTCCCAGGAGCAGGCGGACTACGCTCGCCGGGCGATCGCGTCCCGGGGGCTGGCCGACCGGGTGGAGATCCGTGTGCAGGACTACCGCGACGTCGACGACGGGCCCTACGACGCGATCGCGAGCATCGGGATGGCCGAGCACGTCGGGCTGTCGCAGCTCGGCGAGTACGCCGCACACCTCCACGCCCTCCTCAGCCCCGGAGGACGGCTGCTCAACCACGCGATCTCGCGTCGCCCGGGGCCGCCCGGTGACCCGACGGGGGACAAGACGTCCTTCATAGACCGCTACGTCTTCCCCGACGGCGAGCTGCACCCCGTGGCGACCATGGTCGACGTGCTGGAGTCGGCAGGGTTCGAGGTCCGTGACGTCGAGTCGCTGCGGGAGCACTACGCGCACACCTTGCGCGCCTGGGTCGCGAACCTGGAGCAGGACTGGGACGAGGCGGTCAGGCTGTCGAGCCCCGGCCGCGCGCGGATCTGGCGGTTGTACATGGCCGGCTCGGCCCTGGCCTTCCAGTCCAACCGCCTGGGCGTCAACCAGGTCCTGGCCGTGCGGCCCGGCCCCGGCGGCACCAGTGGTCTCCCCCGCACCCGGGCGGAGCTGCTCGCCCGTCCCCACCACGAGACCGCCTGACGGCGCGGAGGGGCCGGAGCGTCGCGCTCCCGCGACCGCTCAGCCCGGCTGGGTCATCGCCTCGGGGTCGACCCAGCGGTCGTAGTCCTGCGGGCTGACCGCCCCGGACGCCAGTGCCGCCTCGCGCAGCGTCGAGCCGTCGCGGTGGGCCTGCTTCGCGATGGCCGCGGCCGTGTCGTAGCCCACGTGCGGCGCCAGGGCGGTGACCAGCATCAGGTCGGCGTCGAGGTTGGCCGCGATCCGCTCGCGGTCGGCAGCCAGCCCGACGACGCAGTGCTCGGTGAACGAGCGGCTCGCGTCGGCCAGCAGCCGCACCGACTCGAGCACCGCGTGCGCCATCACCGGCGTGAAGACGTTGAGCTGGAAGTTGCCCTGCGTGCCGGCGAACCCCACGGTGGCGTCGTTGCCGAACACCCTGGTCACCACCATGGTCATCGCCTCGGACTGGGTGGGGTTCACCTTGCCCGGCATGATCGACGACCCGGGCTCGTTCTCGGGGATGCGCAGCTCGCCGATGCCGGTGCGCGGCCCGGACGCCAGCCACCGCACGTCGTTCGCCATCTTCATCAGCGCTCCCGCGAGGGTGCGCAGCGCGGACGAGACCGCGACCAGCGCGTCGTGCGAGGCGAGCTGCACGAACAGGTTGTCGGCCTGGTGGAACGACTCCCCCGTCGCCTCGTGGAGGTGCTGCGCGACGAGCGGCCCGAACTCGGCGGGCGCATTCAGCCCGGTGCCGACCGCCGTGCCACCGATGGCCAGCGCCCTCGCCCGGTCACCGGCGTGCCGCACGTCGTCCTGTGCATCACGGACCTGCGCCGCCCACGCCCCGATCTCCTGCCCGAGGGTCACCGGCGTGGCGTCCTGCAGGTGGGTGCGCCCGACCTTGACGACCTCGCGCAGCTCGCTCGCCTTCGCCTCCAGGGCCGTGACCAGCGCGTCGACCGCCGGGTGCAGCCGCTCGGTCAGCTCGAGCACCACCGCCACGTGCACCGCGGTGGGGAAGGTGTCGTTGCTCGACTGGCTCTTGTTGACGTCGTCGTTGGGGTGCACCGGCGACTTCGACCCGAGCTCGCCGCCGAGGATCTCGATGGCCCGGTTGGCGATGACCTCGTTGGCGTTCATGTTGCTCTGCGTGCCCGAGCCGGTCTGGAACACCACGAGCGGGAAGTGGTCGTCGAGCTCGCCGCGGGCCACCTCGTCGGCGGCCTGCACGATCGCCCCGGAGAGCTCCACGTCGAGCAGCCCGAGGTCGGCGTTGGCCAGCGCGGCCGACTTCTTGAGCAGCCCCAGCCCACGGATGACGGGCCGCCCCCACACGAAGGTGTCGCGGCCGATGTCGAAGTGCTCGAGGCTGCGCTGGGTCTGCGCTCCCCAGTAGCGGTCGGCGGGCACCTCGAGCGCCCCCATGGTGTCGCGTTCGGTGCGCGTGGTCGCCATTCCCCCACGGTATGCCGGGACGCCGGGTCCGGCAGGTCGGCGTGTCAGCACACCGCGACGTCATTCGAGGTGATGTCCCGACCTCGCACGTGAGGCCATCACCTCGAGCCGGGTGGAGCGGCGATGGGTCGAGGTGATGCAGCGACGTCTCGCGTCACCACATCACCTCGAACCAGTGGTCACTGCGGGTCGGTCGGGCCCTGTGCCGGCGGAGTGTCGGTGACGTCGACCCAGGCGTCGGAGTCGGCCGAGCCGGCGGGCGGGGTGTCGGCGGGGGTGGCCACGTCGGCCGAGTCCGCCGAGCCGGCAGACGGGGTGGGTGCGGTGGGCGGGACGTCGTCCTGAGGTGCCGCGGCGGCATCCGGCTCACCGCCCCAGCGGGTGCCCTGCGCCCACTCCGGCGTCGAGCTGCTCTCGCGCTGCTGGGCGACCCAGTCGACGCCGACGAGCACGCCGGTGCGCAGCTTCTCGACGTAGCGGGTGTACTTGCCGTCGGTCTTCTCGTCGACCTTGGCCCCGGCCTTGTCGAGGGTCTCCTCGACGCGGTCGCGGTTGTCGTGCGCGTAGTCGCCGGCCTTGACGGCGGCCTCGTGCAGGTAGTGGTCAACCTGGTCGGCGAAGCTCTCGAGCTTCTTGTCGAGCTCGAGCTCGCGGGCCTTGGCCTCGAGGTCACGCAGTGCGGCGCGCAGCTGGTCGGTGGCGGTCATGGCAGTCCCCTTCGAACCGGTCGGAGCACCACGGTACGACGCTCCACCCCTGCCAACTCCCGGCGACTCCCGCCATGTTCCCGCCGGGCCCCGACGCCGCGTGTCAGACTGCAAACAGCCGCACTCGCAGCGCCGCGCCCGGCTCGTAGGCTCCGCGGCGCCCGGACCAGGAGCCGTGATGCCCGACCCGACCGACCTGCCCGTCGCCGACGGGGCGCCCGCGCCCACGGCGTGGCAGGCGCGCCGGGAGTGGCGGATGGGGCTCGAGCTGGCCAGCTCCGCCGTGCACACCCGCAACCTGCGCGCGTGGCCGCGCGGCGACGGCCACCCGGTCATCGTGCTGCCGGGCTTCCTCGCCGGGCCCGAGTCGACGGTGTTCCTGCGCAGCCACCTGCGCCGGCTGGGCTACCGGGCGCACGACTGGCGCCAGGGTCGCAACCTGGGCGCCAGCCCGGCGCTGGCCGAGCGGCTCGAGGACCTGCTGCTCGAGCTGCACGACCGCTACGAGCGCAAGGTCAGCCTGGTCGGCTGGAGCGCGGGCGGCATCTACGCCCGCGAGATGGCCCGCGCACTGCCCGGCCACACCCGCTCGGTGATCACCCTGGGCAGCCCCTTCCGCGGCCACCCCGCCTCCACCCGGGCCTGGACGATGTACCGCCTCATGAACCGCCGTAACCTGGAGCGGATGTTCACCCAGGAGGCCCTCGCGCAACGTGCCGCGCCCCTGAGCGTGCCCACCACGTGCATCTACTCACGCACCGACGGCATCGTCGCCTGGGAGTGCTGCCTGTCCGAGCCGGCCCCGCAGACCGAGAACATCGAGGTGCACGCCTCCCACCTCGGCTACGGCCACGAGCTGGAGACACTGCGGGTCATCGCCGACCGCCTCGCGCAGCCCGAGGGCCGATGGATGCCGTACGCACGCTCGGCGGCCCCCTCACCGTCCGCACCTCGCGCGCTGCCCGTGGCTCCCGTCGCACCCATCTCGCCGGTCGCGCCCCTGGCGACTCCCCTACCGGTCGACGACCCCGACGACCCCGACGCCCGCGGCGAGCACGGCGGCCGCGCCCACGGCCGGGCGGTCTGAGCGCCGGTGGCGGGATCGCGCTGGGCCTCACCGCTGGACTCCATCTTCCTCATGGGGGAGACCAACGAGACCCTCATGCACGTCGCCTCGATGCTGCACCTGTCCCTGCCCGAGGACGCCGGGCCCGACTTCCTGACCGACCTGGTCGCCGACCTGAAGGCCTCGCCCGTCGAGGCACCGTGGAACCTTCGCCTGCAGACCCGCATGCTGATGCGCCAGCCGGTGCATCGCTGGGTGGTCGACCACGAGTTCGACATCGACTACCACGTGCGCCACTCGGCGCTGCCGAGCCCGGCCGGTGAGCGCGAGCTGGGCGTGCTGGTGTCACGGCTGCACTCCAACCCGCTGGACTTCCGGCGGCCCCCGTGGGAGCTGCACATCGTCGAGGGGCTCTCGGGCAACCGCTTCGCGGCCTACATCAAGATCCACCACTCCCTCGTCGACGGCTACACCGGGATGCGGCTGCTCGAGCGTGGCCTGTCCCAGGACCCCGACGACCGCGAGCACCCCTTCTTCTTCAGCCTCGGCCGGCGCCCCCGCGCCCCGCGCGAGGCCGACCCGGTCGGCGACGTCGCGTCGATCGTGCGCGGCCTGGCGTCATCCGTGGGCACCACACCCTCCGTCGCGAAGGCACTGATCGAGACGCAGCTGCGTCGAGGCAGCACCGCCACCCGGGCGGTCACGTCCTACCAGGCGCCCCACTCGGTGCTGAACAGCCGGGTCGGACAGTCGCGCCGGTTCGCCACCCAGAAGTACGACCTGCGGCGGCTGCGTGCCATCGCCAAGGCTCGGGGCGCGACCCTCAACGACGTGCTGATGGCGCTGTGCGCCGGTGGGTTGCGCCGGTTCCTCATCGACCTGCAGGAGCTGCCCGACCGCCCCCTGATCGCGTTCATCCCGGTCAACGTGCGACCCAAGGAGAGCGAGGGCGGCGGCAATGCCGTGGGCGCCACCCTGGTGTCGCTGGCCACCGACATCGAGGACCCACTGGTGCGGCTGGCGACGATCACGGCATCCTCGCGGGCCGCGAAGGCGCGGATGCGCGGCATGAGCGCGGATGCCGTGATGGCCTACAGCGCACTGCTGCTCGCGCCGGCCGCGCTACAGGCTGGGCGGGCGATGAGCGGCCTGCCACTGCCGGTGCCGACCACGCTCAACGTGTGCATCTCGAACGTGCCCGGCCCGAAGGAGACGCTCTACTGGCGCGGGGCGCGGCTCGAGGCGACCTATCCGGTGTCGATCCCCGGGCACTCCATGGCGCTCAACATCACCGCGCACTCGTATGCCGGGGCACTGGACATCGGCTTCGTCGGCGACCGCGAGGCGCTGCCGCACCTCCAGCGCCTCGCGGTGCACACCGGTGAGGCGCTCGACGAGCTGGAGGCGGCGGTCGCGGCCCTGCAGTGACCGCGTCGGCGACGGTGACCCCGAAGGGGTCGCCAACCCGAGCGCGGCAGCGCTGGGCCGACGTCCGCTACGAGCCGGAGCCCTGCTCCGCGTCGGACCCCGATGGCGGCTCGGCGGACGTCGACCCGATGTTGACCATCCACGGGATGCCGAACCGGTCGGTGAGCATGCCGAACTCGTCGCCCCACATCTGCTTCTCCATGGGCATCGTCACGGTGGCCCCCTCCGAGAGCCCCTTCCAGTACTCGCGGATCGCCTCGTCGTCGCCGCTGATGCTCACCGACATGTGCGTGCCGGGCGTGTAGCCCTCGCCCGTGCCGGGCGCGGTGTCGGACGCCATAATGACCAGCCCCGACGGCGTCTCGAGGTTGGCGTGCATGACGCCGTCGGTGTCGGCCCCCTCTGCGCCGTACTCGCCGAACGTCGAGATGGTGAGCTCACCGCCGAGCACCGACTGGTAGAAGGTCATCGCGGCCCGCGCGGTGCCGGGGAAGGTGAGGTAGGGGTTGAGGACGACTGGCATGACGGGCTCCCAGTCGCCGTGGTGGGTCGCGGACGCGGTGGTCGTCCGCTTCCCGGCGACGCTACGCCGGGCCTCCGACAGCCCGCCAGCCCGGCCTCCGGCTTGCCACGCGGGAGACGGCCCGAGCGT
>JBJMHU010000180.1:0-8603 GCA_045807225.1 Ornithinibacter sp.
GGAGCGGCCCCGGCGCGGCGGCGCCGACGTCCGCTAGGAGTCCGCATCCTGCTCCGCGTCGGACCCCGACGGCGGCTCGGCGGACGTCGACCCGATGTTCACCATCCACGGGACGCCGAACCGGTCGGTGAGCATGCCGAACTCGTCGCCCCACATCTGCTTCTCCATCGGCATGGTGACCGTGGCGCCCTTCGCCAGCCCCTCCCAGATGCCGCGCAGGGCGTCGTCGTCACCACTGAGGCTCACCGACATGTGGTCACCGGGAGTGAAACCCTCGCCCTGCCCCGGCGCGGTGTCGGACGCCATCAGCACGAACCCCTGGGGCGTCTCGAGCTGGGCGTGCATGATGCCCTCGGACCCCTCACCCTCGGAGCCGAACTCGCCGAAGGTGCTCAACGTGAGGTCGCCCCCGAGCACCTCCTGGTAGAAGGTCATCGCCTCGCGGGCGGTGCCGGGGAAGGTGAGGTAGGGGTTGAGCTGGGCTGACATGGCAGTGACTCCTTCGATCGGCAACGCTGCGTTGGTTGGGGTGCTACCCCGATCCCGCCGACGGTATGCCGCGGCTCTGACAGACGTCAGGGGTGCGGGCACCCGAACACCACCCGGAGCCGGCTGCGCGTCACCCGCGCCGGCCCCACGAGGGCGCGGGCCCTTGCCCACGGCATCCGGGCCGAGGACCATCGAGCGCATGACCACCGTCCACGAGGCCGCGGGCGGGGATGCCGGGCTGCTGGCCCTCGCCCGCGCGTGGCACGAGCGCTGCCTGGCCGACCCGGTGGCCAGCCACCCCTTCGAGCACCGCGATCTGCACCCTCAGCACGTCGAGCGGCTGGCCGCCTACTGGGCCGAGGCGCTGGGCGGGCCCACCACGTTCACCGACACGATGAACGACGAGGCCGACGTGCTGCGCATGCACGCCGGCAACGGCACCCATCGTGAGCTCGACGAGCGCGCCGTCGCCTGCTTCGACGGCGCGCTCACCGACGTCGGCCTCACCGGGGAGCCGCTGCGCACGGTGCTGCACGACTACTTCGCCTGGTCGACCGACCGGATGGGCCTGCACCCCGACTCGCCCGACACCGTCGCCGACGACGAGCACCTGCCGCACTGGAACTGGGACGGGCTCGTTCCCCGCTGACGACCGGTCCGGTCAGAGGTCGACCGTCTCGTTCTCCCCGTCGTCGGGGCGCGAGCCGGTCACCTTGGCCTTGAGCACGCCGACGAGGGTGCCCACCTTGCCGGGGGAGTCCCAGTACTCGGCGCTCTCGCCGTCGACCCGGATGACGGCGACCCGCGGGTCGTCCGGCTCGCACTGGAACCACGCCTCCGCGAAGTCGTTCCACAGCTCGCGCGCCTTTCCGGCATCCGAGGTCACCGAGGCGCGGCCGGCCACCGACACCCACTTCCCCTCCTCGGTGAACGCGACGTTGACGTCGGGGCGCCGGCGGATCTCCTCGGCCTTCTCGGAGTCCGAGAAGGCGAGGAACCACAAGGTGCCGTCGGGGTCGGCCTGCTGGCACGCCATCGGTCGGGACGCCAGGGTGCCGCCGTCGTCGTGGACGGTGGTCAGCATGGCGGTGCGCTGGTCCTTGATCAGGTCGTGCACGTGCTCGGCGCCGTTGTCGTGGTGGGACATCGCTGCTCCTTCGAGGTCGTCGGAGTGCCCGACGTTAGGTCAGGCCGGATGCCGGGTGGGCGCAACGAGCGAGCGAGTGCGCAGGTCGCCGCCCCGCCTGTCGAAGGTTGCGCAGGGTTCCGGCGAGCCGGCTCAGGGCGCGGGCCCACCGGCTCAGGGCGCGAGCGAGCTCGGGTCCTCGGGCACGTCGACGGCGTGCTGCTGCAGGGCCGACAGGGGAACCACCCGCAGCACCGCCTCGGAGGTGGCCGCGAGCACCACCGGGGCGGCGACGCCCTCGGCGTGGGCCCGGGCCCAGTTCGCGGCCGTGACGCACCAGCGGTCGCCGGGCACCAGGCCCGGGAAGCGGTAGGCCGGCACCGGGGTCGACAGGTCGTTGCCGATGGCGCGCTGGTGCTGGAGGAAGTCGGCCGTGACGACGGCGCAGATCGTGTGGCTGCCGCGGTCCTCGGGGCCCGTGCTGCAGCACCCGTCGCGATAGAAGCCGGTCATCGGGTCGGTGCCGCACTCCTGCAGCTCGCCGCCCAGGACGTTGCGTTCGGTCACCCGCCCAGCATGGCCGAACCGAGGCCCTTGCAGCCACCGAAGTGCCCGGAGGACAGTCGATCCCGGCGAAGGAGGTACCTGCACCAGGAGCCGCTACCCCCTGGTAGGTGAGGCGATCGGTGCACCTACGGGGCGGTAGCCAGGGCCGGGCCCCGCAGGCCCGCCCGTCGCGAGAATCGTGGACGCCTCGTACCGTCCTGACCTGCGGGGGCGCACACTGACACGATGGACTGGTACCTGGACCGTCGCGAGCTGGTCGGTGACCTGCGTCGTGAGGTGACGCAGTACCTCGAGCGCCACGCGGTCCCCGGCAGCGACGACGAGATCGCCGACGCCGAGCTCATCGTCTCCGAGGCGGTCGGCAACGCGGTGCGGCACACCGCCGGGCCGGTGTGGGTGTCACTGAGCTGGACGACGCAGCTACCCGTCCTGCGGGTCTACGACATCGGCCCCGGCTTCGACGCCGAGACGCTGCGCGCCGCGACGGGGTCGTCGGCATCCGTCGCGCTCGTCGACCCCGACCCCGACCCCGACCCCGAGCTGCTGCTGGCCGAGTCCGGCCGCGGGCTGCACATCATCTCGGCGCTCGCCCCCGCAGTGAGTGCATCGGTGCGGGCCAACGCGGGCATGGTGGTGTCGGTCGTCCTGCCGGTGCCACGTCGCACGACGGCCACGATCGACCCACCGCTCCGGCACACCAACGTGCTTCCCGCCCTGGCCGAGGCCCGGCCCGAGGGTGGGTTCGGGAAGGAGTCGTTCCTGCGCGCCCTGGTCGTGCAGCTCTCCCAGACCGTCGAGGCCAACCACGGGCCGGACGCCGCCGAGGCGGCGATCGCCCAGGTGGGCACCGACATCGGGGGGCAGATGGAGAAGGAGTTCCGCCTCGCGGAGGCGGTCGTGGGCCGGATGACCCCCGAGCAGCTCGGCCGCTGCTTCGTGCGCCTCAAGCACGCCATCGAGGGCGGGTTCACCGTCGTGGAGGCCAGCGCCGAGCGGATCGTCATGGAGAACACCCAGTGCCCCTTCGGGGAGTCGGTGCTGCGCGCCCCGGCGCTGTGCCGGATGACGTCCAGCGTCTTCGGCGGCATCGCCGCCCGCAACGCCACCGACGACGTCGCCGTGCTCCTCGAGGAGCGGATCGCCGTGGGCGACCCCGGATGCCGGGTGGTCGTCTCCCTGGTGCCTCCGTCACCCCAGGCGGCGCCGTTCGCCCACCACTACCGGATGCCGTCCACCGGCACCGAGGGGGCCTAGGCCCGGCGGCGCAGGCCCAGGGCCGCCATGTCGTCGTCGTAGGTGTCGTCGCGCACGGAGTCGACGACGAGCTGCACGCCGGCCGCCAGCGACGCCTGCGCCAGGCCCGGCACGGCGCCGGCGAGCCGGTCGAGCCCGGTGGTGAGGTCCTCGTCGCGCCGCTCGACCAGCCCGTCGGTGAAGGCCAGCAGGGTGTCGCCGACGCCGAACGCCACGGTGGCCCGCTCGCGGCCGTGCGCCGCAACCCCCAGCGGCGGCCCGTCGGCGTAGGGCAGCCACTCGACCGACCCCTCGCGGCGCAGGACCGCGGGCGGTGGGTGCCCGGCGTTGCCGACCAGCAGGTGGCCGGCCGCGGCGTCGGCCAGCACGTAGACGAGGGTCACCAGCTGGTCACTGCCGTAGGTGAGCACCATGGTGTCGAGCTTCTGGAGCACCACGGCAGGGTCGGGGTCGATGGAGGCGAACGCGCGGGTGGACGCACGCATCTCGGCCATCGCCGCGGCCGCGGCGACCCCCCGGCCCATGACGTCGCCGATGAACGCGACGTGGCGGCCGTCACCGAGGGGAAAGGCGTCGTAGAAGTCGCCGCCGATCTCGGCCCGGCCCGAGGGCCGGTAGTCGCACGAGACCTCCCAACAGTCGTCGCCCAGCAGGGCCCCGGGTAGCACGGCGCGCTGCAGCTGCTCGGCCGCGGCGTGGGTCTGGCTGTAGAGCTCGGCGTTGTCGATGGCGGTGGCGGCCCGCCGGGCGAGGTGCTCGGCGAAGCGGACGTCGTCCCACTCGTAGAGCCGCTGCTCGTCGGTGGAGACCCAGGTGAGCACGCCGATGACCCGGCCGCGAACGAGCAGGGGCACGAGCAGGGCGCTGCGCAGCTGCAGCTCACGGGCGATGCGCAGGTGCTCGGCGTCGTGGCACCCGGCGACGAGCATCTCGTCGGTGATCTCGTGGATCAGCTCGGGTCGACCCGACAGTGCCACCGCCCGGGCACCGGAGGGGCTGTCCGGGTCGGGCGGCCAGCGCTCCTGCAGCGCCACGGCCAGCTCGACCTTGCGGGGGTCGACGTGCGCGACCGCGAGGCGATGCACCTGTCCGTCGCGGACGATGTCGATGGCGCACCAGTCGGCGAAGGTGGGCACCGCCAACCGGGCGACCCGGCGCGTGGTCACCTCGAGGTCGAGGCTGCTGGCCAGCTCGATCGACGCCTCGGCCAGGAACTCCAGGCGGGCGGTCTGCCGGCGGGCGACGTCGGAGGCCTCGATGCGCTCGAAGGCCTGCGCGCAGGTGTCGGCCATGATGTCGAAGAAGTCGAGCTCGGTCGGGTCGGGTTCGATCGCGCCCGGCCGGGACAGGTGGATCGCCCCGATGGTGCGGCCGGCCACCCGCAGCGGCAGCGCGACGACGGTGCGCTCCCCGCGGTCGATCCCCGGAAGGTCCGGGTAGGCCCGGCGGATCGCGGCGGCACCCACCAGCACCACCCGTCGACCGGACCGGATGACGTCGGTCGTCGCCATGGGCTGCGAGAGCGGCACCACCTCCCACCGCCGCGCCTCGCGGTCCGGGAGCCCGCGCAGCCCGACGATGCGCACGTCGTCGCCGTCGCGCAGGGCCAGGGCGGCGATCGTCGCGCCCACGGCATCCGCCATGTGGTAGGTCACGATCTTGACGACGCCGTCGACCGAGTCGGCCGTGACGAGCTCACTCGTGACCCGTGCGAGGCGCGTCAGGCTCTCGCCGACCCGCTCGGCGACGCGGGTCTGGTCGCCAGGGGGATCCGATGCGGCCGCCACGGGCTGATCGTCGCAGGTCGTCCGCCGTTTGTCTCCGGTTCGGACGGATGGTGAGGGCAGCGCCCGGTGGAGGGGTGCGCGTGCACGCCCATGGACGTCTCTGGCGCAGACTTTGTCTAAGGTCTGTGCAAGGATGGACGCGGATGTCTAGGCTCGTGGCACCACAGCAGGTGTCTGGGTGGTCAGGTTGGATCGATGCCCGAGGGGCGAGGGACGAGGCGGTTGAGTCGATGAGTGCCGACGTGACCACCATGGACCTCGACGCCCGGCGCCGTGCAAGGTCCGTCGAGGCCACGCTCTGCGCGGCCGACACCCTGCTCGAGACCACCTTCGCCGAGCTCGGTGAGGCGCTGCTGCAGGCCGCGGCGGGCACGGGCGACGGCGGCACGGCCGACCCGTTGCGCGACCTGCCCGGCCACGACCCGGGGCCGCTCGGTGTCGACCTGGTCGGAGAGCTGGCCGACCGCGCCCGCAACCACGGCAAGCGCCTCCGGCCGGTGCTGGCCCACTGGGGCTGGGCCGTCGCGGGTGGTCGCACCGACAGCCACCCCCAGCTCGTCCGGGTGGCGGCGGCCCTCGAGCTGCTGCACCTGTTCGCCCTGATCCAGGACGACGTCATGGACCGCTCGGCCTCGCGCCGCGGGCTGCCGACCCTGCACGTCGTCGCCGCCCAGCGGCACCACGCGAACGAGGGACTGGGCGACCCCGCCCTGTTCGGCGACAGCGTCGCCACGCTGGTGTCCGACCTCGCCCTCAGCGAGGCCACCATGCTGGTCGCAGGCACCGCACCGGAGGTGCGCGCTGCCTGGCGGCTGATGGCGGTCGAGCTGGTCGAGGGGCAGCTGCTCGACGTCACCCACACCGCCGGTCGGCGTCGTGACCTGCCGACCTCCCGGCGCATCGCCCGGTTCAAGAGCGGGCGCTACACCATCACCCGGCCGCTGCAGCTCGGCGCGCTCGTGGGCGGGGCCGACCCGGGCCTGGTGCGCCGCCTGGTCACCTGGGGCGACCTCGTCGGCGACGCGTTCGCGGTGCGCGACGACGTGCTCGGGGTCTGGGGCGACCCGGCCCGCACCGGCAAGCCCGCCGGCGACGACCTGCGCTCGGGCAAGCCCACTGCGCTGCTCACCTGGGCCGGCCAGCTGCTGCCCCGCTCCGCCCGCCCGCTGCTCGCCGCCTGCGACGCCGGCACCCTCGACGACGCCGGTGTCGACGCTCTCCAGCGCGCCATGGCCGACGCCGGGGTGCGGGAGCGGGCCGAGGATGCCGTCGCCGAGCTGGTGGGGCGCGCGCACCGGGCGCTCGACGACCTCGACGTCGACCCCGAGGCGGATGCCGCACTCCGCGACCTCGCCGATGCCGTCGCCTGGCGGTCCGCGTGAGGGTCGTCGTCATCGGGGCCGGGCTCTCCGGCCTGGCCGCCGCCTGCCACCTCACCGCCGACGGGCACGACGTCACGGTGCTCGAGCGCGAGGCCATCGTCGGCGGCCGCGCCGGCGAGCTGCGCCTGGGCGACTTCCGCATCGACACCGGCCCGGTCGTCATGACCATGCCCGAGCTGCTGCACGCCCCCATCGCGGCCATCGGCGCAGACCCCGAGGCCCTGGTGCCGATGCGCCGCCTCGACCCCGCCTATCGCGCCGTCTACCCCGACGGCACCGAGCTGCACATCCGGGCCGACATGGGCGACCTGCGCGAGGAGATCCGCACGAAGGTCGGCGAGGCCGACGCCGCGGGGTTCGACCGGTTCCTGGTCTGGCTCGAGCGGCTCTACGACACCGAGTTCGCCACCTTCGTCGACCACAACTACTCCTCGCCGCTCGACCTCGTGCGCTCCCCCGCCACCGCAGCCCGGTTGCTGCAGCTCGGCGGCCTCGGCGGGCTCGGTGCGGCCGTCGACCGGTTCTTCACCGACGACCGGTTGACCCGCATCTTCAGCTTCCAGGCGCTCTACGCCGGCATCGCCCCGGCCAAGGCCCGCGCGGTGCTGGCCGTCATCACCTACATGGACACCGTGCGCGGTGTCTTCTACCCCGACGGCGGCATGCACACGGTGCCGCGGGGCATGGCGAGGGCGCTCACCGACGCGGGGGTGCCCATCCACCTCGGCGTCGAGGTGAGCGAGGTGCTGCGGCGCTCCGACGGTGCCGTGGTCGGCGTCGCCACCGCCGACGGCGAGCGGCTGGCCGCCGACGCGGTGGTGTGCACGCTCGACCTCCCCGTCGCCTACGACCGGCTGCTGCCGGACGTCGCCGCCCCGCGGGCGGTGCGCACCGGCGACTTCTCCCCCTCCGCGGTGGTGTGGCACGTGGGCGCAGCCGGAGCCCCGGCGCCACATCTGCGCCACCACAACATCCACTTCGGCGACGACTGGGACGGCGCCTTCGAGGCCATCATCGACCGCGGGGTGCTGATGCCCGACCCGTCCCGGCTGGTCACCGTGCCCTCGGTCACCGACCCCACGGCCGCCCCGGCGGGATCGACCACGATGTACGTGCTCGAACCGGTGCCGCACACCGGCGCCGGGCTCGACTGGTCGCGCGAGGCCGGACCGATGCGCGAGCGGCTGCACCGCTTCCTCGAGGCCGGTGGCTACCCCACCGACGTCCGGGAGGAGCTGCTGGTCACCCCCGACGACTGGCGCGCCCAGGGCATGCACCTCGGCACGCCGTTCGCCCTCGCGCACACCTTCCTGCAGTCCGGCCCGTTCCGGCCCTCGAACGTCGACCGCAGGGTGCCGGGCCTCGTGTTCGCCGGCTCGGGCACCCAGCCGGGCGTCGGCATCCCCATGGTGCTGGTCAGCGGCAAGCTGGCGGCGCAGCGGGTGCAGGAGTACAGCGGGGCCGCCCGGCCGGTACCGCGTACGGTGGTCCGGTGAACCCACCCACCCCGGTCACCTCGCCCGAGGTGCTGGCCGCCGGCTACGCGCGCTGCGCCCAGGTCACCCGCGAGTTCGGCACCACCTACTACTGGGGCGCCCGGCTGCTGCCCGCCGCGAGCCGTCGGCACGTGCACGCGGTCTACACGCTGGCCCGGCTCGCCGACGACATCGTCGACGACGCCGGCCCGAACCCCGGCCCCGAGACGGCGCGGGAGCTCGACGCGTTCGAGCGCTCGTTCTGGGTGGCCCTGGCCACCGGCACGTCGACCGACCCGGTGATGGCCGCCATCGCCACCTCGGTGCGCGAGTGCGGCATCGAGGACGAGTGCTTCACCCGGTTCTTCGGTGCGATGCGCAGTGACCTCACCCGCCGCACCTACGAGACCTGGGGCGACCTGCTGGGCTACATGGACGGCAGCGCGGCGGTCATCGGCGAGATGATGCTGCCGGTGCTGCGACCCGGCACGGATGCCGTCGCGCCGGCCCGCGCCCTCGGGCT
>JBJMHU010000181.1:0-13694 GCA_045807225.1 Ornithinibacter sp.
GTAGCCGACCTCGATCTTGGACTGGATCCACTCGCGCTGCTCAGGGTCCTGGATGTGCATGTACTCGACACCGATGGTGCGGCAGTACGAGTCGCGCAGGATGCCGAGGATCTTGCGCAGCTTGAGGAAGGGCGCACCACCGAAGCCACCCGTCGCGAAGGTGCGGTCGAGGTCCCAGAGGGTCAGGCCGTGCGTCGTGACGTCGAGGTCGTGGTGGCGACGCTGCTTGTACTCCAGCGGGTCGGTGTCGGCCATCAGGTGGCCGCGCACCCGGTAGGCGTGGATCAGCTCCTGGACCCGGGCAACCTTGTTGATGTCGTCGTCGTGCGAGGTGTCGACGTCGCGCACCCAGCGGATCGGCTCGTAGGGGATGCGCAGGCTCTCGAAGATCTCGTCGTAGAAGCCGTGCTCACCGAGCAGCAGGGAGTGCACCACGCGCAGGAAGTCGCCGGACTGGGCGCCCTGGATGATGCGGTGGTCGTAGGTGCTGGTGAGCGTGAGGATCTTGCTCACGGCGTTGCGGTTGAGCGTCTCGAGGCTGGCGCCGAGCCACTCGGCGGGGTACTCGAGCGCGCCGACGCCGATGATCGTGCCCTGCCCCTGCATCAGGCGCGGCACCGAGTGCACGGTGCCGATGGTGCCGGGGTTGGTGAGCGAGATCGAGGTGCCCTGGAAGTCCTCGACGGTCAGCTTGCCGCCGCGGGCCTTCTTGACCATCTCCTCGTAGGCGGTCCAGAAGTGCGCGAAGTCCATCGTCTCGGCGGCCTTGATCGACGGCACGAGCAGCTGGCGGGTGCCGTCGGGCTTGGCGAGGTCGATGGCCAGCCCGAGGTTGACGTGGGCCGGGGTGACGAGCACCGGCTTGCCGTTGGCGTCGTGGCCGAAGCCGTTGTTCATCTCGGGCAGCACGCCCAGCGCCTTGACCAGCGCGAAGCCGATGACGTGCGTGAAGCTGACCTTGCCGCCGCGGCTGCGGGCCAGGTGGTTGTTGATGACGATGCGGTTGTCGATGAGCAGCTTCGCGGGCACGGCGCGCACCGAGGTGGCGGTGGGCACCTCGAGCGAGGACTCCATGTTGGTGACGACCCGGGCGCTCGCACCGCGGATGGGGGTGGAGCTGGCGTCGTTCAGCGGCCCGGCGGCCTTGGGGGCCGCGGCCTCGCGCGGCTTGGGGGTGGTGGATGCCGTCGGCTCGGGGCGAGGGGGCGCGGCCTCCTTCGCCTGCGGGGCGGGCGCCTTCGCCTGCGGGGCGGGCGCCGTGGTCTGCGGGGCCGGCGCCTTCGCTGCGGCGGCCGGGGCGGCCTGCTTCGTGGCCGGTGCCGGGGCCGGCGCCCGGGCGGGTGCCTTGGCCGGCGTTCGCGTTCCGGAGCCGTTGCTCGCCGATCCGCTCGCGCCGTCGGTGGTGCGGCGTGCCGTGGACGCCGAGGCCGCGTCGCGCCCGAGCGCGCCCTCGCCCGGCGTGTAGTCCTTGAAGAAGTCCCACCAGGCCCGGTCGACGCTGTTGCGGTCCTTCGTGTACTGCTCGTACAGCTCGTCGACCAGCCACTCGTTGGGTCCGAAGGAGGTCAGGGGGTCGCTGGACGCGGACTGCTCGGCCACGGAGGATGCGCCTCTTTCTCGGCTCGTCGGTAGTCGGTACGGATGTCGGCCAAGCCTATCCCCGCTGGTCGCACCCGAAGCCCCGGGACGGGCGAGTGGTGGGCGCGCTGCGACGGCCGGTTCGCCGTGGTGGAGGCGAACCGGCCGTCCTCACCGACGTCCGGCAGGCGGCCCAGTGAGGAGCCGCCGGCGCGCGCAAGGTCAGCTGATGTCGGCGCGGGTCGTGCGCCAGATGCCGAACCCGGCGAGCAGGGTCGCGTAGGCCGCGAGCACGAGGGCTCCGCCCCACCACTCGAGCCGGACGGCATCCGGGTTCTGCGAGATGCCGTTGACGATGGCGCTGGTGGCCTGTGACGGCATGAACTCGACGATGTGCTCGCGGCCGAACTCCCAGGCGCCGAGTGCCAGGCCGAGGACCGGCTCGACGATCCAGGCCACGCCGACACCGATCAGGAGCGCTGCCACCTGGTTGGGGATCAGGATGCCGATCCCGAGCCCGATGAGCGCCCACAGGCCGAGCACGAGCAGGCTGAGCGCGAGGGAACGGATGACCGCGGAGGAGGGGAAGAGCGGCTTGTCGATCAGCGTGAGGCCCACCGCGCCGACCGCGACCGACCCCACCAGGCTGACCAGGCCGTACAGCGCCCCGATGCCGATGAGCGAGACGACCTTGGCCAGCATCGCGCGGGTGCGCCGGGGGGTGGCGAGGAAGGTGGCGGTGATCGTCTTGTGGCGGTACTCCGAGCCGATCGACATCACGCCGATGGTCAGCAGCAGCAGGTACCCGATGCTGATCCCGGAGGTGTAGACGGTGTTGGCGATCTGGGTGTCGTCGCCGACGATCGCCTGGTTGCCGGGGCCACCCGTCGAGCCCTGGCGCACGACGAAGGTGAACAGCGCCGCAAAGGCGCCACCGGCCACGAAGATCGCGATCGCGATGCCCCACCACAGGCGGGTCGAGAAGAACTTGCGGAACTCGCTGCGGATCGCGGGGGTCACAGGTTCGCTCCTTCCGGGCGGGTCACGGCATCCTGCTCGGGCGGCGCGCCCCCCGGCGTCTCGTTGCGGTTGGTGCCCTCGGTGAGCTCGAAGAAGAGCGCCTCGAGGTCGGCGCGCTTGGGCTCCAGGCCGTAGATCGGCAGACCCGCGCGCAGCGCCACGTCGCCGACCAGCCGCAGGTCGGTGGTGTCGGCGACCAGGGTGTCGTCGACGCCGGGGGCGCTGGTGACGTCGGCGACGCGCAGGGCGCCCGCGAGGCGCTCGCGGTCGGAGGTGCGCACGATCGACCCCGGCGTGCCGTAGAGCTCCTTGATGGCGCCGGCACGAACCAGCCGGCCGTTGGCGATGATGACGACCTCGTCGACGGTCTGCTCCACCTCCTGCAGCAGGTGGCTGGAGA
Organism: Ornithinibacter sp.; assembly: GCA_045807225.1. Lineage (GTDB taxonomy): Bacteria > Actinomycetota > Actinomycetes > Actinomycetales > Dermatophilaceae > Fodinibacter. The sequence continues at coordinate 2,999 of JBJMHU010000181.1, forward strand.
CCAGGATGGTCTTGCCCTCAGCGCTGAGGTGGCGCAGGAAGCCGCGCAGCCAGCGGATGCCCTCGGGGTCCAGGCCGTTCGAGGGCTCGTCGAGCACCAGCACCTGAGGGTCGCCGAGCAGCGCGGCGGCCAGTCCCAGGCGCTGGCGCATGCCCATGCTGTACTCACCGGCGCGCTTGCGGGCCGCGGCCGGGATGCCGGTCAGCTCGAGCAGCTCGTCGACCCGCGTGTGCGGGATCGAGCCGGCGTCGGCGAGCACCCGCAGGTGGTCGCGCCCGCTGCGGCCCGGGTGGAAGTTGGTGGCCTCGAGCGCTGCCCCCACGGTCGACTGCGGCGCCGGGAGGTCGACGTAGCGACGCCCGTCGATGGTCGCGGTGCCGCTGGTGGAGCGCACCAGCCCGAGCAGCATCCGCAACGTGGTGGTCTTGCCGGCGCCGTTGGGCCCGAGGAAACCGGTGATCCGTCCCGGCTCGACGTCGAAGCTCAGGTCGTCGACCGCGACGAAGGAGCCGAAACGCTTGGTGAGCCCCCGGATCTCGATCCTGGCCCCGGTCGCGGGGGTCGTGCTCATGGGGTGCCTCCTGGTGTCATGCCCCGATCCTTGCAGCCTCCCCCGGCGTGAGGGTCAACCCCCCGGTGGATGCGGCTCCCTCCCAGGTCGGACGCACCGCCGGGAACCGCGCACCCGGCCCATACGATGGTCCGATCATGACCCCATGGCTGCTGCTGCTCCTCGGCGTCGTCCTCACCGTGGGCACGGCCCTGTTCGTCGCGGCCGAGTTCTCGCTCGTGGCGCTGGACCGGCCCACCGTGCAGAAGGCGGTCGACGCGGGTGAGCCCGGGGCACGCTCGGTGCTCACCTCACACCGTCGGCTCTCGACCCAGCTCTCGGCGTGCCAGCTCGGCATCACCCTGACCACCCTGGTGCTCGGCTTCATCGCGAGCCCGTCGATCGGCGTGCTGCTGATGGGGCCGCTGCAGTGGCTGGGGCTGTCGGAGTCGACGGCCTCGTCGGTGGCGTCGGTGCTCGCCATGCTCGTCGCCACGGTGTTCTCGATGATCGTCGGCGAGATGGTGCCCAAGACCCTCGCCGTGTCGCTGCCCCTGGCCACGGCCAAGGTCGCGGCCGGCCCGGTGCGCTGGTTCGGCATCGCGATGAAGCCGATGATCCTGCTGCTCAACGGCGTCGCCAACCGCACCCTGCTGGCGCTCGGCATCGAGCCGCAGGAGGAGCTCTCCGCGGCACGCAGCCCGGCCGAGCTGGCCTCGCTGGTGCGCACCTCCGCGGAGGCGGGCACCCTCGACCGCAGCACCGCCCGGCTGGTCACGGCATCCCTCGGCTTCGCCGACCAGACGGCCGCCGACGTGATGACCCCCCGCTCGCGGGCCACCTCGATCGAGCGCACGGCGACGGCCGCCGACGTCGTCTCCCTCGCGCGGCGCACCGGGCACTCCCGCTTCCCGGTCGTGGGAGCCGACTGGGACGACATCGACGGCATCGTGCACGTCAAGAAGGCGATCGCCGTGCCGTTCGACCGGCGTGGTGACGTGCCGGTGTCGGCGTTGATGGGACCGGCGGTGCTCGTCCCCGAGACGCTGCGCCTCGACCCGCTGCTGCTCCAGCTGCGGCAGGGCGGCCTGCAGCTCGCGGTCGTGGTCGACGAGTACGGCGGCACCTCGGGCGTCGTCACGCTCGAGGACCTCGTCGAGGAGATCGTCGGCGAGGTCAGCGACGAGCACGACCGCTCGCAGACCACCGGGCGCCAGCTGCGCGACGGGTCCTGGACGGTGCCGGGGCTGTGGCGGCCCGACGAGGTGCGCGCCCGGGTCGGCGCGGTCATCCCCGACGGCCCGGCCTACGAGACGATCGGCGGCTGGGTGATGTCGACCCTGGGGCGGGTGCCTGCCGTGGGCGACACCCTGCCGGTCGACGGCTGGACCGCCCGGGTCGTCGACATGGACGGCCACCGGGTCGACCGGGTGCGCCTCGAGCGGGCCGAGCCGGTGCCGGCTCCGGATGACGCCGTGGCGGAGGGCCGGTCATGAGCGGCTGGTTCGTCCTCGTCGTCACGCTCGTGCTGCTCGGCGCGAACGCCTTCTTCGTCGGTGCCGAGTTCGCCGCCATGTCGGCCCGGCGCAGCCAGCTCGAGCCGCTCGCCGACGCGGGCAGCAAGCGCGCCGCGGTGGCGCTCGACGCGATGCAGCGCACCGGGCTGCTGCTGGCCACCGCCCAGCTCGGCATCACCGTCTGCTCGGTGCTGCTGGGTGCGGTCTCGGAGGCGGCGCTGCACCACGCCCTGGTGCCGGTCACCCAGCGGCTCGGTGTCTCCGAGGGCGTCGCGGATGCCGTCGCGCTGGTGATCGCGCTCGCCATCGTCGTGTTCCTGCACGTCGTCTACGGCGAGATGATCCCCAAGAACATCTCCATCGCGCGGCCCGAGCGGTCCGCGGTGGCCCTGGTGCCGGCGCTGGTGATGGTGTCGAGGGTGCTGGCGCCGGTCATCTCGGCGATGGACTGGCTCTCGAAGGCCGGCATCCGGCTGTTCGGGGTCGAGCCCAAGGACGAGGTGGCGTCGGCGTTCACCGCTGAGGAGGTCGCCCACATCCTCGACGAGTCGCGCGACGAGGGGCTGGTGCAGGACGAGCACTACGAGCGCCTCGGCGCCGCACTGGAGTTCAGCGACAAGGACGCCGCCGACGTGGGTGTTCCCCTCGCCGGGCTCGTCACCGTCACCGGCGCCGCGACGCCGCTCGACATCGAGCGGCTCGTCGCCCGGCACGGGTACTCCCGCTACCCGGTGCTCGACGACGACGGCGACCTCGGGGGCTACCTGCACCTCAAGGACGTGCTGTACGCCGACGAGGTCGAGCGCCTGGAGCCGGTGCCCGCCAAGCGCGTGCGCCGGATGGCGAACGTGCGGCGCGACGACGAGGTGGAGTCGGTGCTGGAGACGATGCAGCTCACCGGGTCGCACCTCGCCCGGGTCGTTGCCGACGATGGCCAGGTCGTGGGCGTGGTCTTCCTCGAGGACGTCATCGAGGAGCTGGTGGGCGAGGTGTCCGACTCCTCCCACGGCGAGGCGCGGCGGGGCCGGCACTGACCCGGCGCGCCGGCCGCCGAGCCGGGTGCGCCTCAGCGGCCGCCGGCCTCGAGGCGCGCTACCAGGGAGTTGTCGACGAGTGACAGGGCCGACGCGATGGCCATGTGCATGTCGAGGTACTGGTAGGTGCCGAGCCGGCCCCCGAACCAGACGTCCGGCTCGGACCGGGCCAGCTCACGGTAGCGGGCGAGCCGCTCGCGGTCGGCGGGGGCGTTGACGGGGTAGTAGGGCTCGTCGCCCGGCCCCGCGCCGCGGGAGTACTCGCGCACGACCACCGTGCGGTCGTGCGGGTAGTCGCGCTCGGGGTGGAAGTGCCGGAACTCGTGGATGCGGGTCCAGGGCACGTCCTCGTCGGCGTAGTTCATGACCGGGGTGCCCTGGAAGTCCCCCACGTCCAGCACCTCCTGCTCGAAGTCGAGCGTGCGCCACGAGAGCGGGCCGTGCTGGTGGTCGAAGTAGCGGTCGAGCGGGCCGGTGTAGACCACGGGGATGCCGGGCGGCAGCTCGTCACGCACCTCGAAGAAGTCGGTGTCGAGACGCACCTCGATCAGGGGCGACTGCGCCATCCGGGTCAGCCACGCCGCGTAGCCATCGGTCGGGAGCCCCTCGTGGGTGTCCTGGAAGTAGCGGTTGTCGAAGGTGTACCGCACCGGCAGGCGGGTGATGATCTCGGGGGCGAGCTCACGGGGGTCGTGCTGCCACTGCTTGGCGGTGTAGCCGCGCACGAAGGCCTCGTAGAGCGGTCGCCCGATGAGCGAGACCGCCTTGTCCTCGAGGTTGTCCGGTTGTGCGCCGCCGGCCTGGGCGGCCTGCTCCGCGATGAGCGCGCGGGCCTGGTCGGGGCTGAGGTGGCGGCCGAAGTACTCGCAGATGGTGGCCAGGTTGATCGGCAGCGGGTAGACGCGGTCCTTGAAGACGCTGAAGACCCGGTGCTGGTAGCTCGTGAACGAGGTGAACCGGTTGACGTACTCCCAGACCCGCTCGTTGGAGGTGTGGAACAGGTGGGCGCCGTAGCGGTGCACCTCGATGCCGGTGGTGGGCTCGGTCTCGCTCCAGGCGTTGCCGCCGAGGTGGCTGCGCCGCTCCAGCACCAGCACCCGCCGCCCGGTCGTGCGCGCCACGGTCTCGGCAACGGTGAGGCCGAAGAACCCCGAGCCCACCACCACCAGCTCCGGCTGCTCACCGGTCATTCGCTCCACGCCGCTCACCACTGCACCGTCCTCGCCGTCGGGCACGGCGCCGTGGCCGCGCAGGTGGGGCACTGCCCGGCGGAGTCACCCGCCGGCGGGTGCAGCAGCAGCACGGCCGAGATCCGGGCGAGCAGCGGCCGGCGCAGGAAGGGGGTCGCCGAGCTGACGGCCGCCTCTGCGAGGGTGGGCACGGCATCCCCGACGAGACGGACCGGGCCGAGGGCGGCATCCTGCAAACCGTTCACCGCGGCGCCGACGCCGAGCCGGTGCGCCTGCTCGAGGGCGTCGGCCAGGGTTTCCCGGTCGGCCGGAGCGGCGACCGGTGCCGGCGGGGGCGCCTGCAGCGAGATGCTCATGCCGGTGCCCCCGCGACGCCGTAGGCCGCCGACGCGCCGGCCATCGCCACCTCCATCCGCTGGGCGATGACGTCCCACTCGTGGTCACGGGCGAGGTGCCGGGTGCGGGCCAGCCGCTCGTCCGGGCAGTGCTGCACGACCTCTCGGCACGAGCTGGCGAAGCCGGGGCCGTCATCGGCCAAGGCCACCACGCCCGCGTAGTCGGCCACGACGTCCGGCACCCTGGTCGAGACGACCGGCAGCCCGGCCGCCAGGTACTCCAGCGTCTTGGTCGGGCTGATGCTGCGGGTCGCCTCGTTGAGCGCGAACGGCATCAGGGCCACGTCGAACCCCGCCATCACGAGCGGCAGGTCCGCATAGGCCGCCATCCCCGGGTACTCGATGTTGTCGGCACGGGGAAGGTCGCCGGGGTCGATCTTGGCCACCGGGCCCACCATCCGGATCGTCCAGTTCGGCAGCGCGGCTGCGAGGTCACGCACGACGTCGAGGTCGATGCGCTCGTCGATGACGCCCACGTACCCGGCGACGGGCCGGTCCCGCTCGGCGCCACGGTGCTCCCGGGAGCGCGCGAAGTGCGCGGTCTCCACCCCGCTGGGGAAGAGCAGGCAGGGCCCGGAGCGGTGCTGCTGCACCGACCGGTGCAGCGAGCGGCCGCCGGCGAAGACCACGGCCGCCTCGGCGAGCGCCCGCCGGTGGCGCAGGACCAGTCCCTGTGGGGCCCCCTTGAACGAGGCGAGGTCGTCCATCACGTCGTAGAACAGGCGGGCCGGGTTGACCGCCTCGGCGACGTCGAGCGCCATCGGGGTGTAGAGCAGCACGTCCGCGCGGTCCACGCCGGCGCCGGCGAGCAGGTCGGGCAGCAGCCGGGCGTAGGCCTCCGACCCGGCTCCGTCGAACCCCGGGTGCTGCCCGTGGTCCAGCTCCTGCGGGAGCTCGAGCCACACCCGGGTCACGTCCGAACCCGCGGGGGCGGTGACCAGCCGGGGTGCGGGCACGTCGGCGAAGGTCGGCTCCTCGACGAACCAGGTACGTGCGCCGCTGCTGGCCCGCTGGGCCGCGAAGCGCGACACCAGGTGCTGGGGTCGCTGCCAGACCCAGACCCATCGCAGGTGGGACAGGACCACCAGGTCGGGGCCGGGCACGGACTGCGGGGGTCGAGCGGTCATGTCTGATCTCCTCACTCGGGAAACGGGAATCGCCGCCACCGTGGCGTCGGCGGGTGGGTCCTGCCAGGGCCAGTGCCGCAGCTGTTCCTCGTAGCCGGACAGCAGCTCCTGGCAGGGGGTCTGGAAGCGATAGGCAGGGAGCTCGGAGACCGGTTCTCCCCGCACGGCCGACTCCCACACCCCGGTGAAGCAGGTCCTGGACCGGCCCCCGGTGGCAGTCAGCGCGTTCACGCCCACCGGGTCGGCGCGGCCGCCGGGCCTGGCGAGCAGCGAGTCCCAGTCGCACGAGTCGACCGACGGGAACCAGCAGAACCCCTGCAGGGGCACGCCGTCCGAGACGGCCTGCTGGTACTGCTCGAGCATGTAGCGCAGCCACGAGGCGCGGTCGGACGGCAGGCCCCGCAGATTGGTCTCGGACAGCACCAACGGCATCCGGAAGCGCTGCGCGTACTGCGCCGCGACGGCCGCGAAGCCGACGGGGTGGGGCGAGGGGGAGTGGCCGCCCTGCTCGTCGTACCACCACTCCGAGTGGCTGTAGTAGTCCAGGCCCAACGTGTCGACGGCCACCGGCGGCAGCTCGAGCAGCCGCTCGCCGCCCGCCTCGACGATCGACCGCAACACCGGCCGGGAGAGGTCGAGGTGGCGGCCGAGGGCGAGGTCGAGCAGCACGAAGCGGCGGTCGTTGGCCTCCGCCGCATAGCGGGCGGCGTCCCCCGGCGTACCGGCGTGGTGCTCGGCGGTGTCGACCCAGAGGTGACGCGCGTCGGGCAGCAGCTCACGCAGGCAGGCGGATGCCGCGCTGACCGCGGGCAGGACGTTGTTCGCCAGCCGGGTGAACCCCTCCATCCCCCGGTCGTAGGGCGGCCAGAGCGCCTCGTGGCCGGCCAGGAACAAGGTGGCGAACGGCTCGTTGAACAGCGTGTACGAGGTCAGCCAGGGGTACCGGGTGGCGACGGCCTCGACGAAGCGCAGGTAGGCGGGCCCGAACCTGCGGTCACGGAAGCCCTCGACCAGCCACTGGGGATAGCTCGTGTGGTGCACCAGGTCGACGATCGGCTCCGCGCCACGCTCCTTGAGGTGGGCGAGGACGGCGTCCGTGCCGCGCCAGTCGTAGCGACCCGGCTCGCTCTCGATGCGGTGCCAGCGCAGCGGGTAGCGGAAGGTGGTGACCCCGGCGCGCAGGTCGGCGTCGAGGTCGCTGCGCCACCGGGAGCTGTGGCCCGTGGTCTCGGCCACGTCGACCCCGTGCCCGGGAAGGAACGTGCTCTCGAAGGCGCCGATGAACGGCACCGTCCCGGGCCGCTGTGGTGCCATGGGGCGGTGGCGTGGCGGCACGACGGACCTCCTGGTTGTCATCCGTCACGCCAGAGCGTCCGTGGTGACGGCACGTGCGGCTGACGTCTTCAACCGAGGGGTGTGCCGCCGATACCCGGCCACGTGTTGCCGCAAACGCCCGCGCGGTGAATCCGCAGGTCGGAGGGCCTTCCGGGGCGCCGATCGGCGTCCACGACACGGGCCGTCGAATCGCACGACCGGGCGCCCGACACGTGTAGAGCGCGGTTCACGGGGCAGGACGAGGACATGCGCATCCGTGACCACGACAAGGCGGACCTCGCCCTGGCTGCCCTGACGCTGTCGGTCACCGCGGCCGCGGCCGTGAGCGAAGCAGTCCGTTGGGGCGTCCGGCGGCGTCGCGACAACCCCGCACGTGCGGGGACCGCAGGGTCGCGGTCGTCGACGAAGCCTGCTGCCAACCGGTCATGACCTGCGGGCCGAGCGGCCTCTGGCCCCGTGGCCTCGGTCCCCGTCCCATCGGCTGTCCGGGGCAGCAGACGAGGGCCGGTCCTGTCGCGCTGCACGCACGATCGGACGGGCCCTCGTTCTGGTGCCCCCGGTAGGATTCGAACCTACGCTCCCGCCTCCGGAGGGCGGTGCTCTATCCCCTGAGCTACGGGGGCCTGGGTCGGCCGTGCGCCAGATTCTTGAGGTTGCATTAACGGTGCTTTCCAGCGCTCCGCGAGGGTAGCAGCCTAGTCTGGCGTCCATGCAATCCGGGACCGGCGCCAGCGGTCCGGCACCCCGAGTGCTCGTCTGCGACGACATGGAGCCGATCCGGCGTCTCCTGCGCATCAACCTCGAGCTCGCAGGCTTCACCGTCGAGGAGGCCGCCGACGGCCACGAGGCGATGGCGCGCCTCATCGACCCGGAGCGACCCGCCCCCGACGTCATCGTGCTCGACTCCGAGATGGCGCCCTACGACGGCTGGTGGGCCATCGCCGCCATCCGCTCCCACCACCGCCTCGACCCGGTCCCGGTGCTGCTGGTCACGGGATCCGTCGTCGTGCACGACGCCCCCGAGGCGAGTGGTGCCGGGTTCGACGGGTTCATCTCCAAGCCGTTCGACCCCGACGAGCTCGTGGCCGCCGTCTCACGGCTCGCGGCCTCGGGAAGGGCCCCGAAGCGCCGCCCATAGAATTGGCCGGTGACCCCCGAACAGCTCTCGGCCGCGATCCGTGCCGCGCTCCAGTCCGCCGTCGACGCCGGTGACCTCAGTGTCACCGTGCCCGCCGAGGTCCGGGTCGAGCGTCCGCGCAACCGCGAGCACGGCGACTGGTCGACCAACCTGGCCCTCCAGCTCGCCAAGGGCGCGGGCCTCCCGCCCCGCGACCTGGCCGTCACGCTCGCGACCCACCTGGCGGGGGTGCCCGGCGTCGCGGCGGTCGACGTCGCCGGCCCCGGGTTCCTCAACATCACCCTGGATGCCGCGAGCGCCGGCGAGCTGGCCCGCTCGGTCGTCGAGGCCGGCGCCACCTACGGCCACAGCACCGCCGAGGCCGGTCGCGTCGTCAACCTCGAGTTCATCTCGGCCAACCCCACCGGCCCGATCCACATCGGCCACACCCGGTGGGCGGCCCTGGGCGACTCGATGCGCCGCCTCCTCACCGCAGCCGGTGCCCAGGTCGCGGCCGAGTACTACATCAACGACGCCGGCGCGCAGATGGACAAGTTCGGCGCCTCGGTGCTGGCCCGGGCCGCCGGGCAGGAGCCGCCGGAGGACGGCTACCCGGGCGAGTACGTCGCCGACCGGGCGGCCGAGGTGCTCGCGCAGCGCCCCGACCTGCTCGACCTGCCGCACGACGAGGCCCTCGCCGTCGCCCGCGACCTCGGCTACGTCACCCAGCTGGCCGCCATCCGGCGCACCCTCGACGAGTTCGGGGTCTACTTCGACGTCTGGTTCTCCGAGCGCGCCCTGCACGAGGGGCACGCGGTGGAGCAGGCCGTCGCCCGGCTGCGCGAGCAGGGCCACGTGTTCGACGCCGAGGGCGCCGTGTGGCTGCGCACCACCGACTTCGGCGACGACAAGGACCGCGTCCTCATCCGCACCGACGGCAGCCCCACCTACTTCGCCGCGGATGCCGCGTACTACCTCAGCAAGAAGGACCGCGGCTTCGACGAGAAGGTCTACCTGCTCGGCGCCGACCACCACGGCTACATCAACCGGCTCAAGGCCATCGCGGCGTGCGCGGGTGACGACCCCGAGCACAACATCGAGGTGAAGATCGGCCAGCTGATCTCCATCGCCGGGCAGCGGATGGGCAAGCGGCTGGGCAACGCCATCTACCTCGACGAGCTGATCGAGTGGATCGGCAAGGATGCCGTGCGCTACTCCCTGGCGCGCTACCCCTCCGACAGCCCGCTCTCGCTCGACGGCGAGGAGCTGCGCAAGCAGACCAACGACAACCCCGTCTTCTACGTGCAGTACGCCCACGCCCGCACCGCCAACGTCGCACGGCTCTCCGGCGAGGACGGCGTGCACCGCGCCGACGGCTTCGATGCGGGCCTGCTCACCGACCCCACCGAGGCTTCCCTGCTCGCCGTGCTCGGCGACTTCCCGCGGGTGGTCGCCCAGGCGGCGCACCTGCTCGAGCCGCACCGGGTCGCCCGCTACCTCGAGGAGCTCGCCGGCCGCTACCACAAGTGGTACGACACCTGCCGGGTGCGCCCGGTCAGCGTCGACGAGGAGGTCACCGACCTGCACCGCACCCGCCTGTGGCTCAACGACGCCACCCGCGTGGTGCTCGCCAACGGGCTCGACCTGCTCGGCGTCAGCGCGCCCGAGCGGATGTAGGGAGCCTGACCGATGCGTTCGCACGAGGCCGGCGTCCTGCACGCCGAGGGCTACGGCGGCCCCCCGCTCTACCTGCCCTTCCCTGCCGACGTCATGGAGCTGCTCCCGCAGCTCTGGCCACGCACCGTCGACCGCGACGAGGAGGGCCGGCTGACCGTCGGTGGCGTCGACGTTCTCACCCTCGCTCGTGAGCACGGCACGGCGGCCTACGTCCTGGACGAGGACGACTTCCGTTCGCGCGCAAAGGAGTTCCGCGACGGGTTCGCGTCGGCCTTCGAGCCGCTGGCCGGGGCGGACGTGTACTACGCGGGGAAGGCGTTCCTCTGCACGGCCGTCGCTCGCTGGGTGGCCGACGAGGGCCTGCACCTCGACGTGTGCACCGGGGGCGAGCTGGCCGTCGCCCGCCGGGCGCAGTTCCCGCCGGCACGCATCGGCTTCCACGGCAACAACAAGACCACGGCCGAGATCCGCGAGGCCCTGGCCTACGGTGTCGGGCGCATCGTCGTCGACTCCTTCCACGAGATCGACCGGGTCGCGGCGGTGGCGGCCGAGCTCGGTGTCGTCGCGCCGGTGATGGTGCGGGTCACGGTCGGGGTCGAGGCGCACACCCACGAGTTCATCGCGACCGGCCACGAGGACCAGAAGTTCGGCTTCAGCCTCGCCGGTGGCCAGGCGTTCGAGGCGGCCGCCCGGCTGCTGGCCCGCCCCGAGGGGTTCGACCTGCGCGGGCTGCCCAGCCCCATCGGGAGCCAGA
>JBJMHU010000182.1:0-37061 GCA_045807225.1 Ornithinibacter sp.
CGCAGTGGCCTCCCGCGCGCGCCGCAAACGCGGCCGGGTGGTCGCCCCCGCGGGACCACCGCGCGCGACGGCATCTGAAGACCGAGGAAGCGCCGCCGACACCGAGCCGACCGAGGTTCCCTCCCACTGATTTGGCCGCCCCTGCGCGCACCGGTAGTCTTGGCCGTCGGTGCGCCCACCGAGCCGATGTCCCGTGTCGTAAGCGGGAGCCACATCAGCCGGTCACCCAGAGAGCGCGCCCGTAGCGAAAGTGAGTACGAAACGTGTACGCGATTGTGCGCGCAGGTGGTCGCCAGGAGAAGGTCTCCGTCGGCGACGTCCTGCTCATCGACAAGATCGGCCAGGCCGGCGACACCGTGCAGCTGCAGCCGCTCCTCGTCGTCGACGGGGGAACCGTCACGAGTGACGCGAGCAAGCTCGCCAAGGTCAAGGTCACCGCGGAGGTCGTGAAGGCCGCCAAGGGCCCCAAGATCACGATCCTGAAGTACAAGAACAAGACCGGGTACCGCAAGCGCCAGGGCCACCGCCAGCCGCTCACCCAGGTCAAGATCACGGCGATCGACGCCTGACGCCCGTTTCGACGCAACTGATCACTAAGGACTACTGACATGGCACACAAGAAGGGTGCGTCCTCGACCCGCAACGGTCGCGACAGCAACGCCCAGTACCTCGGCGTCAAGCGCTTCGGCGGCCAGGCCGTCAACGCCGGCGAGATCCTCGTCCGCCAGCGCGGCACGCACTTCCACCCCGGTGACGGCGTCGGCCGTGGCGGTGACGACACGCTGTTCGCGCTCGTCGCGGGCGCGGTGAAGTTCGGCACCAAGCGCGGCCGCAAGACCGTCAACATCATCCCGGCGGAGACCGTCGCCGCGGAGTGACGCCGGCGCCGGGTGCTCGCACCCGGCCGCATTACCACGTCGTGTGGGGCGGGCCGCTTCCGGCCCGCCCCTCACGGCATCCCAGAACAGTGCCACGAAGACCCTGAGGAGCGAGAAGCATGACGACCTTCGTCGACCGCGTCGTGCTGCACGTCGCCGCCGGGAACGGTGGCCACGGCGTGGCCTCGGTCAAGCGTGAGAAGTTCAAGCCGCTCGGCGGCCCCGACGGCGGCAACGGTGGCAAGGGTGGCTCGGTCGTCCTCTCGGTCGACCCGCAGTCGACCACGCTGCTCGACTACCACCACACCCCGCACCGCAAGGCCACCAACGGCAAGCCCGGTGGCGGCGACGAGCGCAACGGCGCCGACGGCGCCGACCTCGTGCTGCCGGTGCCCGAGGGCACCGTCGTCAAGGACGGCACCGGTGCGGTGCTCGCCGACCTGGTCGGCCACGACGCCTCCTTCGTCGTCGCCCGCGGGGGCCGCGGCGGACTGGGCAACAAGGCGCTGGCCTCTCCCCGGCGCAAGGCGCCCGGCTTCGCCCTGCTCGGTGAGCCCGGCGAGTCGAGCGACATCGTGCTCGAGCTCAAGTCGCTCGCCGACGTCGCCCTGATCGGCTTCCCCAGCGCCGGCAAGTCCTCGCTCGTCTCGGTGATGTCGGCCGCGCGCCCCAAGATCGCCGACTACCCGTTCACGACCCTGGTGCCCAACCTCGGGGTGGTCACCGCCGGGTCGCAGCGCTTCACGATGGCCGACGTACCGGGGCTGATCCCGGGCGCCAGCGAGGGCAAGGGCCTGGGCCTGGAGTTCCTGCGCCACGTCGAGCGCTGCTCGGTGCTGGTGCACGTCGTCGACTGCGCGACGCTCGAGCCGGGCCGTGACCCGATGACCGACCTCGAGGTGATCGAGGCCGAGCTGGCTGCCTACGTGACCGACGACTCCCTCGGGGGCCGGCCCCTGTCGGACCGTACCCGCGTCGTCGTGCTCAACAAGGCCGACGTGCCCGACGCCCTCGACCTCGCCGAGATGGTGCGGCCCCTGCTCGAGGAGCGCGGCCTCGAGGTGCACATCGTCTCCGCGGTCGCGCACACCGGGCTCAAGGAGCTCACCTTCGCGCTGGCCCGCCACGTGCTGGCCGCCCGGGCCGAGATCGAGTCGCGCGTCATCGAGCGCCCCCGGGTCGTCATCCGGCCGGTGGCCGTCGACGACGCCGGGTTCGTCGTGCGCCGCGAGAACACCCCCGACGGCGAGGTGTTCCGGGTGCTCGGCGAGCGCCCCCGGCGCTGGATCAACCAGACCGACTTCTCCAACGACGAGGCCGTGGGCTACCTGGCCGACCGGCTCAGCCGGCTGGGCGTCGAGGACGCCCTGCTCAAGGCCGGTGCCGTGTCCGGCTCGACGGTGCTCATCGGGCCCGAGGACAACGCCGTGGTCTTCGACTGGGAGCCCACGATGACGGCCGGTGCCGAGCTGCTCGGCGGCCCCCGCGGCAGCGACGTGCGGCTCGAGGGCGAGGGCGGGCGCAGGACCCGCGACGAGCGTCGCGCCCACTTCCACGCCCGCAAGGACGCCCAGACCGCCGCTCGCACCGAGCTGGCGCAGGAGCGCGACGCCGGGCACTGGGCGTCCGTGGCCGACGAGGACTGAGCCGGATGCCGGACACCGCCGCGCGCCTGCGGCGCACCGTGGGCGAGGGGCACCGCCTCGTGATGAAGGTGGGGTCCTCGTCGCTGACGACGGCCGACGGCGGGCCACTCGACGTCAACGCACTCGGCGCCCTGGTCGACGTGCTCGCGGCGCGCCGCGCGGCGGGCCACCAGGTGGTGCTCGTGTCGTCGGGCGCCATCGCGGCCGGCATCCGCCCGCTGGGGCTGGCGCGGCGGCCCTCCGACCTGGCCACCCAGCAGGCGGCGGCGTCGGTGGGGCAGGGGGCGCTGGTCGCGGCCTACCAGGCGGCCTTCTCCGGGCACGGGCTCACCGTCGGGCAGGTGCTGCTCACGGCCGACGACGTCACGCGGCGCACCCACTACACCAACGCCCGGCGCACCCTGGAGCGGCTGCTCGAGCTCGGCATCGTGCCGATCGTCAACGAGAACGACACGGTGGCCACCCACGAGATCCGGTTCGGGGACAACGACCGGCTGGCCGCGCTGGTGAGCGACCTGGTGGCCGCCGACGGGCTGGTGCTGCTCACCGACGTCGACGCGCTCTACGACGGGCCGCCGTCACGCGGCGGGTCGCGCCGGGTGCCGCTGGTGGCGACGACCGACGACCTCGATGCCGTGACGATCGGCGGCACCGGGTCGGCGGTGGGCAGCGGCGGCATGGTGACCAAGGTGGAGGCGGCCGGCATCGCCGGTGCGGCCGGCATCCCGACGCTGTTGACGCGGCTCGCCGACGTGACGGCGGCGCTGTCGGGTGCCGACGTCGGCACCGTCTTCGCGCCGGCGGCCGCCACGCGGGCCTCCCGCAAGCGCTGGCTGGCGCACGCGACCACGGCACGGGGGCGGCTGGTCCTCGACGACGGCGCGGTCGCGGCGGTGACGGTGCGGCGCAAGTCGCTGCTCCCCGCGGGGATCACCGGCGTCGAGGGAGCGTTCGCGGCGGGGGACCCCGTGGACGTGTGCACGCCCGACGGGTTGGTCATCGCCCGTGGTCTGGTCAACTACGCCTCGGCGGAGCTGCCCCGGCTGCTCGGGCGCTCGACGCGCGACCTGGCCCGCGAGCTCGGGCCGGCGTACGAACGTGAGGTCATCCACCGCGACGACCTCGTGGTGCTCTGAGCCTTCGACTGCCTGCCGTCGTTGGCGGCCCCTGACTCCAGGGGTCGGGGCGTCGCAGTCCCACCGGTCCCAGCTTTCTCGCCCGATCCCCGGACCTTCACCTTGACACCGCTTCGATTGCGCGGCGAACCTGAAGGTTCTGGCGCAGCGGGCCGGACGACCCTCAGCGGATCTGCTGCACCTCGAACTGCATCCTCGGGTGGGCGATGGCGTCCTGGCTCTGCACGAGCTGCAGCTCGCGGCGCCCGGACTCGTGGGTGTTGGTGAGCAGGTCGAAGACGCTGGAGACGGTGCGCCCGAGGGCGACACCGGCATCCTGGGTCTGGAGCAGGTGCGCGGTGAACAGCGCGGCGGTGACGTCGCCCGAGCCGTTGGCCTTCATCGGCAGCTGCGGCGTCTGCACGATCCAGGCGCCGTCACCGTGCACGGCGAGCATCTCGATGGTGCCCTCGGGCCGGTCGGGGCGCAGCACGCTGGTGACGAGCACCGTGCCCGGCCCCATGTCGCGGGCGCGCTCCACGGACTCCAGGGTGGACGCGAGGTCGGCCGGCTCGGTCTCGGTGAGGAAGCCGAGCTCGAACTGGTTGGGGGTGATCAGGTCGGCCTTCGGCACGACCTTCTCGCGCAGCAGCACCGGGATGGCGGGGTGCACGAAGCAGCCGGATGCCGCGTTGCCCATGACCGGGTCGCAGGCGTAGATGGCGGCCGGGTTGGCGGCCTTGGTGCGGGCGACGGCGTCGAGGATCACCTCGCCGATCTGCTCGCCGCCCTGGTAGCCGGACAGCACGGCGTCGACCTCGGGCAGGCCGCCACGCTCCTCGATGCCGGTGACGACCTCGCGGACGTCCTCGGGAGCCATGAGCGGGCCGCGCCAGGCGCCGTAGCCGGTGTGGTTGGAGAAGTGCACGGTGTGCACGGGCCACACCTCGACGCCGAGCCGCTGGAGCGGAAAGACGGCGGCGGAGTTGCCGACGTGCCCGTAGGCGACCGAGGACTGGATGGACAGGATCGTCGTCACGCGACCCATCCTCGCACCACGCCGGAGGCGACCGAGGCGCACCGTCGACACGTGTGGGGTGGCCGGCGGAAGGTCGCAACCGGTTCCGTGGGGCGCCCGACGCGGTCGGGTGCTTCTCGGCAGGACCGGGACCCGCCTCGCTTCCCGAGCGATGGGCGGCCTTCCGCGGACGGCGCCGGGGCGGCATACCCTTGGAGGCATGGCTGACCGCACCTCCGGCATCGAGCCGGCCGACGTCGAGCGGGTCCGCGAGCTCGCGCAGGCCGCCCGCACCGCCTCGCGCCGACTCGCGCTGCTCTCCCGCGCCGAGAAGGATGCCGCGCTGCGCACCCTCGCCGACGACCTCGACGCCGCCACCACCGAGGTGGTCGCCGCCAACCAGCGCGACCTCGCCCGGGGCCGCGAGAACGGGATGGCCGACAGCCTCCAGGACCGCCTGCGCCTCGACCCGCCCCGCCTCGCCGCTGTGGCGCAGGCCCTGCGAGACATCGCCGCACTGCCCGACCCGGTCGGCGAGGTCGTCCGCGGCAGCACCCTCGCCAACGGCCTGCAGATCCGTCAGGTCCGAGTTCCCATGGGCGTGGTCGGCATGATCTACGAGGCCCGGCCGAACGTCACGGTCGACGCCGCCGGCCTCGGCCTCAAGAGCGGCAACGCCGTCATCCTGCGCGGTGGCAGTGCCGCCGCCGACACCAACCGGGCCACCGTGGCGGTGCTGCGCGCGAGCCTCGAGCGCCAGGGCCTGCCACCGGATGCCGTCGGCCTCCTCGAGGGCGGGCACGGCGCGGTCCGCGCGCTGATGACCGCCCGCGGCCTGGTCGACCTGCTCATCCCGCGCGGCGGTGCGGCCCTCATCCAGAGCGTCGTCACCGAGTCCACCGTGCCCGTCATCGAGACCGGAATCGGCAACTGCCACGTCTACGTCGACCGGGCGGCCGACCTCGACAAGGCCCTGGCCATCACGCTCAACTCCAAGACCCACCGGCCCAGCGTCTGCAACGCGGCCGAGTCGCTGCTGGTGCACCGCGACGTCGCCGCCGCCTTCCTGCCCAAGGCGCTCGCCGCGCTGTCCGGGGAGGGCGTCGCACTGCACACCGACCCGGATGCCGGTGCGCAGGCCGACACCGCGGGCGTCGCCCACGACGCGGTCACCGACGAGCACTTCGCCACCGAGTTCCACGGCCTGGAGATGTCGGTCGGTGTGGTCGACGACCTCGACGCCGCGCTCGACCACATCCGCCGCTACGGCTCGGGCCACACCGAGGCGATCGTCACCGAGGACCGCGCCGCCGCCCGCCGGTTCACCGCAGAGGTCGACGCGGCGGCGGTCATGGTCAACGCGAGCACCCGGTTCACCGACGGAGGCGAGTTCGGCTTCGGCGCCGAGATCGGCATCTCGACCCAGAAGCTGCACGCCCGCGGCCCGATGGCCCTGCCCGAGCTGACGACGACCAAGTGGGTCGTCGAGGGCGACGGTCAGATCCGGGTCTGACCGTCGCGGCTCTCGCCGACCGCCAGGTCGAGCGAGTCGTGGGCGACGAAGTACGACGGTCGCGCCTGAAGGGCCACGTAGGTGCGGCCCACGTACTCCCCGAGGATGCCGAGCGCGAGCAGCTGCACCGCGCCCACCGCCGCGACGATCACGACCGTCGACGTCCAGCCGGGGAGGGTGTTCCCGAGCAGCAGCGCCACGAGCGCGTAGACGAGCACCCCGATCGCCATCAGCCCACCGACCAGGCCGATCCAGGTCGCGAACCGCAGTGGCGCGGTGGAGAAACCGGTGATGCCGTCGATGGAGAGCCGGATCATCTTGCCCAGTGGGTACTTGGATTCGCCCGCGGCCCGCGCGGCCCGCGAGTAGCTCACCGAGGCGCTCGGGAACCCGAGGGCGGGGACGACCAGCCGCAGCACCCGGCCGTGCTCCGGGAGGGCGTTCACGGCATCCACCGTGGCGCGCGACATCATCCGGTAGTCGCCGGCATCCACCTTGGCGTCGACGTCCGACATCGCCCTGATCGAGCGGTAGAACGCCCGGGCGGTCACCCGCTTGAACGCGGTGTCGGTGGACCGGTCGGTGCGCACGCCGTAGACGACGTCGACGGCCTCGTGGCGGGCGATCGCGAGCATCTCGCCGATCACCTCGGGCGGGTCCTGCAGGTCGGCGTCGAGGGTCACCACCCACTGGCCTCGGGCGCGGGCCAGTCCCGCGGAGATGGCCGCCTGGTGCCCGGCGTTGGCCCGCAACCGGACCACCCGCACCTGAGGCCACTCGCGGCGCAGCCGTTGCAGCAGCACCGGGGTGCCGTCGGTGGAGCCGTCGTCGACGCAGAGCACCTCGTAGGACACACCCCAACCATCGGCGGCCGGGCGCAGTCGCTCCACGAGCAGCGGCAGCACCGCCTCCTCGTTGTACATGGGGACCACGACGCTCAGGTCGACCGGGCCGGTGGGCATGGGGCAAGGGTAGAGGGGCGGGCGCGCGGGGGGCGGCCCGACCGGCCCGGACCACCACCGACCCCGACCCACAACGGCTGAAGGCCCCCGAGTATGAGATCGGGGGCCTTCAGCGGCCGGCGGTGCCGACGTGTCGAGCCGGTCGGTCCCTGCGGTGTGACCCGCGGGGTCAGCCACGCGACGGTGGCGCCGCCCCCGTGAAAGGGACGAGCTTCGACTCAGGTCGCTTGGCCGCGGCACCCACGCCGTCGCGCGCTCGTGACCGCCCTTGCGAGGCTGCCACGTCCGTCCCAGCAAGCCGGGCGAGGTCGGTGCCGTTATCCGTACGACCCGCCTCCGTGGCCGATCCGACGAGTTCTCGCCGGGGCCGGTCTCGGGGGCGTGACGACCTTTCTAGTGCTGAAATGCGCTGGCGCGCAAGGAGTACGGGACATTCGAGTGTGGTGTCTCAGAGCCCCGGCGCGTCGTCCACAGCCGGTGAGCGCGAGCGCCTGGTCCGTGCACAGGGTTGTGGACGAAGTCGGTGGACAGGCAAGGCGCTAGGCTGGCCCGCATGTCGATGACCGTCGCCCGCTTCCTGAGCGAGGAGCTGCCCACCGCCCGCGAGCTGCCCATGCCGCCGTGGCTGTTCGCCGTCATCGCCCTGGTGTCCTTCACCTTCCTCCTCGGGGTCACCTGGTCCTTCCGCGGCACCGCGCAGAAGTACGCCCGGCCCGACCTGCGCGGCGTCAAGCCCGGTGAGGCCGGCACCGGCCCGGCCCACCCCGAGGACGACGAGGCGCACTGGCCCGAGCACCCCGGGCACGGCCACTCCTGAGCACTGCACGCATGCGGCTCGGCGTGATGGGTGGGACGTTCGACCCCATCCACCACGGTCACCTCGTCGCCGCCTCCGAGGTGCAGTCCCTCCTCGGCCTCGACGAGGTGGTCTTCGTCCCGACCGGGGAGCCCTGGCAGAAACAGGGGCGTGACGTCGCCCCGGCCGAGCACCGCTACCTGATGGCCGTGGTGGCCACGGCATCCAACCCGCGCTTCACCGTCTCGCGGGTCGACATCGACCGGGACGGGCCGACCTACACCATCGACACGCTGCGCGACCTGCGCGCCCAGCGCCCCGATGCCGGGCTGTTCTTCATCACCGGTGCCGACGCCCTGGCGCAGATCCTGTCGTGGAAGGACTCCGACGAGCTGTTCGGGCTCGCCCAGTTCATCGGCGTCACCCGCCCCGGCTACCACCTGAGCGAGACCGGCCTGCCCGCCGAGCGCGTCGACCTGATGGAGGTGCCCGCGATGGCGATCAGCTCCACCGACTGCCGCGACCGGGTCCGCGCGGGGGAGCCGGTCTGGTACCTCGTGCCAGACGGCGTCGTGCAGTACATCTCCAAGCACCACCTGTATGCCGCGCCGGCCCCCGCCGCGCCGCACGAGCACCGAACCCAGAACCCCACCGAGGAGCACCGTGACCGCCACTGACCGCGCGTTGGAGCTGGCCCGAGCGGCGGCCGGCGCTGCCGCCGCCAAGCTCGCGACCACCATCACGGGCATCGACGTCTCGGAGCAGCTGGCGCTGACCGACGTCTTCGTCATCGTCTCCGCCGAGTCCGAGCGGCAGGTCGGCTCGATCGTCGACGAGGTCGAGGACGTGCTGCGCGACATGGGCACCAAGCCGGTGCGCCGCGAGGGCCAGCGGGAGGGGCGCTGGGTGCTCATCGACTTCGTCGACATCGTCGTGCACGTGCAGCACGACGAGGAGCGCTCGTTCTACGAGCTCGAGCGGCTCTGGAAGGACTGCCCGAGCATCGACCTGGGCGTCGTCGGCACCGAGCAGGGCGGTCGGTGAGCCGCACCGCCCGGGGGGCGGCGCCGCGCCGCGTCATCGTGCTGCGGCACGGCGAGACCGACCACAACGCGGCCCGCATCTGGCAGGGCCACCTCGACACCCCGTTGTCCGAGCGGGGCCAGCAGCAGGCGGATGCCGTGGGGCCGGCGATCGCCGCCCTCTCACCGACCCGCATCGCCTCCTCCGACCTGACCCGCGCGCGCCTGACGGCGCAGAGCGTCGGGCGCGCGTGCGGCATCCCCGTGCACCTGGACCCACGCCTTCGGGAGATCGACGTGGGCGCCTGGCAGGGACTGTCGGCGGCGCAGGTGGGCGAGGGGTGGCCCGAGGTGCAGGCGGCCCTGGCCCGGGGTGAGGACGTGCGCCGGGGCGACTCCGGCGAGACGCTGGCCGAGGTCGCGGAGCGGGTCGGTGCCGCGCTGACCGAGCACCTCGGTTCGCTCGGGGCGGGGGAGTGCCTCGTCGTCTCCATGCACGGCGCGTCGGGCCGCGCCGCCGCCGCGTGGCTGCTCGGCCTCGAGCACGACGTCGCCTGGCGGGTGCTCGGGGCCCTGGGCAACTGCCACTGGGCCGAGCTCGTCGAGGGCCGCGCCGGGTGGCGCATCCAGACCTGGAACGCCTCGTCAGGGGTGGTGTCGGTGGCCGGGTCGCCCCCGCCCTGAGGCGGATTTGGGCACTCCCCGGTGCATGGGTAGACTCGCCGTCGCCCCTCGAAGGGGACACCCCACTCGGGGCTGTAGCGCAGTTGGTAGCGCACCTCCATGGCAGGGAGGGGGTCAGGGGTTCGAATCCCCTCAGCTCCACCAACGAAGAATGGCCCGGACACGCTTGTGGTCCGGGCCATTCTTCGTTTCTGGATGTGTAGGGGGGTTCGGGAGGAGCCCCTGGGCGCGAAGCGCCCCGGCGACGGAGTCCCCTCAGCTCCACCAGTGGAGAAGGGCCGGACGATCGCGTCCGGCCTTCGTCGTCTCCAGGTGGGCCATCGGCGTGGTGAGACATGCCACGGTTCTCCACGGGTGCGGCCGGCACACCGTCCGCGAGCCGCACGAGGTCGGGAACTCGGTCGGGGTGCAGGGCCGCGGCGTAGCGTTGGGGCGTGTTCTCGGTGAGGTCGCGGGCGATCGGGTCGGTGTTCGACGAGCTCGTCGCGTTCTTCCGGCCCACCTACGCCCACGTGCGCGAGGAGAAGCAGCGCCTTGACCTGCTGCGCGAGGAGGAGGGTGACGCCGCGCCTCCGCTCCTGCTGGGCGATGCGGAGGTCCGGATGAGGGTGCCACCCGGCTACCAGCCCCCGCACGGCCCCCGGCGGCACGCCGAGCCGCCTCCGGACTCCCGCGGCATCGTCGTCTGACCGGTCCGGGCGATCAGGGCGCGAGCCGCGTGCAACAGGCTCAGTCCGGCCAGACACCGCTGGAGCCCCGACGGTGCGAGCCGAGCAGGTGGGTGTCGACGATGCCGACCGCCTCCATCAGCGCGTACATCGTCGTGGGCCCGACGAAGACGAAGCCCTTGCGCTTGAGCGCCTTGGACAGGGCGAGCGACTCCGGGGAGGACGTGGGAACGTCGGCATACGTCCGCGGACGCGGGGTGTCGGCCGGCCGGAACGACCAGACGAAGGCGGCGAGGTCGCCCTCGGGGTCGTCCCTCAGCGCCAGCGTGGCCCGGGCGTTGGTGACGGTGGCGAGCACCTTGGCGCGGTTGCGCACGATGCCGGCATCCGCCATCAGCCGCTCGATGTCGACCTCGCCGAAGCCCGCGACGACCGCGGGGTCGAAGCCGCCGAAGGCCAGCCGGAAGGCCGGGCGCTTGCGCAGGATCGTCGCCCAGGACAGCCCCGACTGGAACGCCTCGAGCGACAGGCGCTCGAACAGGCCGCGCTCGTCGCGCACCGGCATGCCCCACTCGGTGTCGTAGTAGTCGCGCAGCAGCGGGTCGACCGACGCCCACACCGGGCGGGCGAGCCCGTCGTCGCCGACGACGAGCGCCGCGCCGGTCACGAGCGCCTCAGCGTGACGATCGGCACCTCGGGAGGCGCCGCGACGCGGATCGCGGGGCCCCAGGCACCGGCACCGCGCGAGGTGACCACGGGAGTGCCACCGACCACGGCCTTGCCCTCGAGCATCGGCTGCTGCAGCGGCACGAGGTAGTTGATCGGCCACATCTGACCACCGTGGGTGTGCCCGGACAGCTGCAGGTCGACGTCCCGCCCCTCGACGTCGAGCGCCTGCAGCGGCTGGTGCGCGGCGAACAGGGTGAAGGCACCGGCATCCGTGGCGCCGAGTGCGGCGTCGTAGTCGGGCGCCCAGCGGCCCTCCCCGGTGAGGTCGTGCACCCCGGCCAGGGTGATCGTGGCGCCGCCGCGCTCCAGGGGCACCGCCGAGTTCTGCAGCATCGTGAGCCCGACGTCCTCGAATGCGGTGACCCAGTTGGCGGTGTCGCGGAACATCTCGTGGTTGCCGGTGGTCGCGTAGACCCCGAGCGGCGCCTCGAGCTCGGCCAGGGGTGCGATCTCGGGGGAGTACCGGGCTGCGGTGCCGTCGACCAGGTCACCGGCGATGACGACGAGGTCGGGGTTCTCGGCGTTGACGAGGTCGACGACCTGCCGGGTGAAGGCGGCGCTGCGCACCGCCCCGGCGTGCAGGTCGGTCACCAGGGCCACGCGCACGCCGTCGAACTGCTGCGGCAGCTGCGCCGAGGACACCTCGAACCGGGTCACGGACGGGTGCGCCGCCTCGACCGCGCCGTATGCCGTGACGCCCACCGCCGCGGCCACCACCAGTGGTGAGGCGACCCGGTTCACCCGGCGGCGGCCGACCCGTCCGTGGTCGTGCCGCCACCGCACCAGCCAGATGCCGACGCAGACCAGCCAGACCGGCACCAGCCCGAGGAAGAGGTAGAGGCAGGTCGCGAGGAACGCCTGCCCCACCCACACCGCGGGCCGCAGCTGCGCGGGCGTGAACCAGCCGCCCCACACGTCGAACCCGGCCAGGGCGAGAGCGGTGAGGACCACCAGGGCGGCCGCCACGGCATACCGCACCCAGCGGGGCCTCCAGCCGGGGGCGACGGCGAGGCGCTGCCAGACGAACGCGAGGAACCCGGCCAGGACCCCGACGGGGACCAGGACGAGCCAGCGGCTCATGCAGCGGTGGTGGCCAGCGCCGCCCGGATGTCGTCCGCGATGTCCTTGGGCTCCGTGTTGGGGGCGTAGCGCGCGATGACCTCGCCGTCGCGCCCGACGAGGAACTTGGTGAAGTTCCACTTGATCCGGCCGCCGAGCAGGCCCTTCTTCTCGCTCTTGAGCCAGCGGAAGAGGGGGTGCGCGTCGTCGCCGTTGACGTCGATCTTGGCGAACATCGGGAAGGTGACGCCGTAGTTGACCTGGCAGAACTCGCCGATCTCCTCCTCGGTGCCCTTCTCCTGGGCACCGAACTGGTTGCAGGGGAAGCCGAGCACGACCAGGCCCTCGTCGTGCAGGTCCTTGTAGAGCCGCTCGAGCCCTTCGTACTGCGGGGTGAAGCCGCAGGCGCTGGCCGTGTTGACGACCAGGACGACCTGGCCGGCGTAGGCGGACAGGGGGCGCTCGTCGCCGGTGAGGGTGGTCGCGGTGAAGTCGGAGATCGTCGTCATGGCCATATCGTCACACGAGGCGGGGACGCCGTCCGACCCCGTCCGCCGGGTTCGACGGCTCCGGCACCCGGCGTCGGCCACGGCACATAGCCTGAGGCGGTGCCCGACCCCACGCCCGCCGGCGACGCCGCCACCTCCGCGGTCGCGCAGACCGAGCCCGCCGACCGCACCGCGGCCGAGGTCCCGCCTGCGCCTCCGCTCGACGTCGACGTGCTGGTCGTCGGGGCCGGCATCGCCGGGGTCGACGTCGCCTGCCGGCTCTCGCGGCACTGCCCCGACACCGTGTGGGCGGTGCTCGAGGCGCGCGACGCCATCGGCGGCACCTGGGACCTGTTCCGCTACCCCGGCATCCGCTCGGACTCCGACATGTACACGCTGGGGTTTCCCTTCCGGCCCTGGCGCGGGGCCTCGTCGATCGCCGCCGGGGACGAGATCCGCGACTACGTGCAGGCGACGGCGCACGACGAGGGGGTCACCGAGCGGGTGCGCTTCGGGCAGCGCGTGGAGCGGCTCGAGTGGAGCTCGGCCGACCGCCGCTGGACGGTCAGCAGCCGCACCCGCGACGGCGTGGTGCGGCACACCGCCCGCTTCGTCTACCTCGCCACCGGCTACTACTCCTATGCCGCGGGCCACGTGGTGGAGTTCCCGGGCCAGGCCGACTTCGCGGGGCAGGTGGTGCACCCGCAGGCGTGGCCGCAGGACCTGCCGGTCGCCGGCCGGCGAGTCGTCGTCATCGGCAGCGGCGCCACGGCCATCACGCTGTTGCCTGCGCTGGTCGACGAGGGCGTCGCCTCGGTGACGATGCTGCAGCGCAGCCCCAGCTACGTCGCCGCGCTGCCGTCGCGCGACGTCGTGGCCGACGGGCTGCGGGCCGTGCTGCCGGATGCGGTGGCCCACCGCCTCGCCCGCGGCAAGAACGTGCTGCTCTCGACCGCGGGCTACGAGGTGCTGCGGCGGTACCCGCAGGCCGGCCGCCGCATGCTGCGCCGCCGGGCCGCGCGCCTGCTGCCCGAGGGCTACCCGGTCGACACCCACTTCTCGCCGGCCTACGACCCCTGGGACCAGCGCCTGTGCGTCGCCCCGGACGGTGACCTGTTCGACGTGCTGGCCGACGGGCGGGCGCAGGTCGTGACCGGCGCCATCGAGCGGTTCGAGCACGACGGCATCCGGCTGGCCGGCGGTGAGCTGCTCGACGCCGACGTGGTCGTGACCGCCACCGGCCTGCAGATGGAGATCGTCGGCGGCGCCGACCTGGTGGTCGACGGTGAGCCGGTCGACCTGTCCGGCCGGCACGTCTACAAGGGCGCGATGCTGTCGGGCGTGCCCAACCTGGCCCTGGCCGTCGGCTACACCAACGCCAGCTGGACCCTGCGGGCCGACCTGTCGGCGCGCTGGTTCTGCTCGCTGCTGCGCCACCTCGACCGGCACGGGCTCACCGTGGCGACCCCGCGCTACGACGAGCCCGAGGCGGGGGAGCGGCCGCTGCTCGACCTCACCTCGGGCTACGTGCAGCGGGCGGCGCACCTGCTGCCCCGGCAGGGCCACCACCGCCCGTGGCGGGTGGTGCAGAGCTACCTCTACGACGTGGCGGTCACCCGGCTGAGCCGGGTCGACGACGGCCACCTCGAGCTGTCCTGACCCGCGGCCACCTCAGCCGGCGAGGCTGACCCGCTGGGCTGCGACCCGGGCGACTCGCGAGAGCAGCGCGGCACCCTGGCGCACCGACGGCAGGTGCCCCCAGCCGTGCTCGGCGGCCCACGCCACGACGAGGTGCACCTGCGCCGGGTCCCGGCGAGCGGCGGCGGTGCGCAGCTCGGCGCCGACCAGCAGCTCGGTGCAGGCCACCCGCTCGGGCAGCGGCCGGCTGCGCAGCGCGGACGCCCAGGGTCCGTCGGCGTGCCGGAGGATGAGGAGCGGGTCGGCATCCGGGGTGGGCGCGGCACGGCGCGCGGATGCCGGACGGGTGCCGCTGCGTGCCCGGTCGCCGTCCTCGGCGCGGCGCAGCAGTGCGGCTGCCAGCACCGCCCCGGCGACGGCCGTGTGGTAGCTGGTCTGGATGACGTAGGTGGAGCGGTCGGCCGGGCTGAGCGTGCTCGCGACCGCCCGGTCGTGCTCCGGGCCGGGCAGGAAGCCGTGGGTGGCCTCGGCACGGTCGAGCTCGGCGAGGGCGTAGCGGGCGCCGGGGCAGAGCGGCAGGTCGAGCATCGGCCAGGTCCAGAGCAGCTCGGCGGCGACGTCGAGGTTGCCGCAGGCCAGCGCCGCCCCCAGCAGGGCCTCCGCGTCGTCGGCGACCGAGCCGGCCGGGCGGGTGGAGCGGGGCGCCAGCAGGCCGCAGTCGGTGGCGTGCAGCACGGCGTGGCTGAGCGCGTAGGCGTCGGTGAGGTCCCCGTTGAGCAGGTCGGCGCCGCGTTCGAGCACGGAGCCGGCGGGCACGTCGGGCGACGCGCAGCCCTCGGCCAGACCCTGCAGCCACGACAGCTCGAGCCGGTCGAAGGGGTCGGCCTCGTCGCCGAGGTCGTCTTCGACGGGGTCGGCGAGGTCGAACAGCTGCCGGGCCACGGAGCGGTGGCCGGTGTCGAGGTCACCGAGGAGGGCGAACGGGAAGGCCTCCCGCGCGCGGCACCGCGGGTCGGCGGCCACGGCCAGACCCGCCTGCAGCGGGTCGAGCGCGCGGGTCAGCGCCTCGCCCAGGCGGGCCTGCGCCGCGCCGAGCCCCTCGAAGCGCACCAGCGTCGGCTCGTCGGCGAGCAGCCGCCCGGCCACCCGGCAGAGCAGGGCCGTCTCGCGGAGCACCGTGGTCGGCACGAGCACCCGAGCGCCGCCGACCCCGGGCCGGCCCTCAGCCGCCACGGCGACGCCGGCCGCGCCCAGCCGAAGGCCGTGCGCGAGCCGGCGCCGGAGCTCGTGCGAGGTGCTCACCGGAGGTCGCCCTCGACGTGGAGCGCGCCCGACTCGACCAGAGCCCTGGCCACGTTCTGGTGGAACCCCGGCTGCCTGGTCGAACCCATGGTCTCTCCCCGTGCTCGACGGGACCTTCCCTGCGGTGGCCCCATGGCAGAGAGGAGCGCGCTGCGGGTCGGGTGATACCCCGGGTGGCGCCGCCCACATCACCTGAGTCGGCCCTCGCCGCTGGCGCCAGGCTGCGAGGATCCACCCGTGCCGTATGCCGTGTGGGTCGCCGCCGTGGTCACCGCAGCCCTGTTCGCCGCCGACTGGTGGGCGGTCTGGCACCGGCGGCACGACGTCGAGCGCCTGGCGAAGCCGGCCGCGATGGTGGGGCTGCTCTGCGTCGCCCTGCTGGCCGGTGCCACCGACAGCTCCGCCGGGCGCTGGCTGGTGCTGGCGCTCGTGCTGGGTCTGGTCGGTGACGTCTTCCTGCTCGAGGACACTCCCAGCCGGTTCGTCGGTGGGCTGGCGGCCTTCCTGGTCGGGCACCTGGCCTACGTCGCGTCGTTCGTCGCCGTCGGGCTCGACCGCCCTGCCCTGGGCTGCGTCGGCGCGGGCGTGCTGCTGGTGGCACTGGTCGTGGGGCGGCGCATCCTGCCGGGCGCCCTGGCCCAGGGCGGGGCCGCGCTGGCGGTGCCGGTCGCCGCCTACATGGCGGTGATCGGTGCGATGGCCGTGCTCGGCTGGGCGACCGGCCGGCCCCTGGTCGGGCTCGGTGCGAGCCTGTTCGTCGTCAGTGACACGGTGCTCGCGATGGGCCGGTTCGTGCAGGACCGCCGGTTCACCCATGTGGTGGTGATGGTGACCTACCACCTCGCCCAGGCCCTCATCGTCGCCGGCCTGCTCGCCTGACCGGACGCGCCCGACCCGGACCACCGGGTCAAGATCGACCAATAGGTCGAAGTTGCCCCGACTCGGCCGGGTCAAGATCGACCAATAGGTCGAAGTTGCCCCGCGCCGGCGACCTCGGGCCCGGCACTTGCCTCTTCGCATCGACCCTTGGTCAAGATCGATCCGGAATATACCCCTGGGGGGTACCTGTTACCGGCTGTATGGAGACGACCCACCACACCTCCCACCCGTCGCACACCCACGCCGCCGCCGGGGGTTCGTGGTCCGGGGCTGCCCGGGCCACCCTGCACTGCCTCACGGGCTGCGCCATCGGTGAGATCCTCGGCCTGGCGATCGGCACCGCCCTCGGGCTGTCGACCGGTGCCACGATCGTGCTGGCCATCGCGCTGGCCTTCGTGTTCGGGTATGCCCTGACCCTCACCCCGGTGCTGCGCTCCGGCGTGGCCCTCAAGGCTGCGCTCGCCGTCACCCTGGCCGCCGACACTGTGTCCATCACCGTCATGGAGCTCGTCGACAACTCGATCATGCTGGTGGTCCCCGGCGCCATGGATGCCGGCCTCACCACGGCCCTGTTCTGGGGATCGCTGGCCCTGTCGCTGGCGGTCGCGTTCGTGCTCACGGTGCCCGTCAACCGCTGGCTCATCTCCCGTGGCAAGGGCCACGCCGTCGTGCACGGGATGCACTGAGGCAGCCGGCGCTCGCGGCATCCGCGACGCCACCCGAACTACCGCCTGGTAGGTGCACCGATGACCCCACCTACCAGGTGGTAGGCGAGGGCAGCAGGCCGCCGACGACCCGGCATCCGGCACTCGCCTCGGTCTACCGCCTCGTAGGTGCACCGATCACTGCGCCCACGCGGTGGTAGCCGACGCCAGGCCGGATGCCCGATGCTCGGCCGGCCCGCACCCGCGCGCTCGCCGGGTGCGACGGCATCCGACCTCGCCGGAAACCGCTGGCGCTGCTGCGATACCCTGACGTGGTGACGAGGTTCGAGCTTCTTCCCTAGCCGCGTCGGCCACCCGGCCCGCGCGGCGACCCCTCCTGCGTGAGGGGTTTTTTTCTGTCCGCAAGCCCGAAGCCACCACCGAGACCCACGAGGACGAGATGAGCGACACCCCGCACCGCTACACGGCCGAGCTGGCCGGGCAGATCGAGGTCGCCTGGCAGGACCGCTGGGCCGAGCGCGGCACCTACCACGCCCCCAACCCTGCCGGTCCCTGGGCCGATCCCGAGGCCGTCGCGGCCTATGACGGCGGGCACCTCCTCGTCCTCGACATGTTCCCGTACCCGAGCGGCGCCGGCCTGCACGTCGGCCACCCGCTGGGCTACATCGCCACCGACGTCGTCGCGCGCTTCAACCGGATGCTCGGCAAGAACGTGCTGCACTGCCTGGGCTACGACGCGTTCGGCCTGCCCGCCGAGCAGTACGCCGTGCAGACCGGTCAGCACCCGCGCAAGACCACCGAGGACAACATCGTCATCATGGCGCGCCAGCTGCGCCGTCTCGGCCTGGGCCACGACGACCGCCGCGCCCTCCAGACCATCGACCCCGACTACTACCGCTGGACCCAGTGGATCTTCCTGCAGATCTACAACTCGTGGTACGACGCGGATGCCGTGCGCCCCGACGGCGGCGTGGGCCGCGCCCGCCCGATCGCCGCGCTGGTCGAGGAATACCGCAGCGGTGTCCGCCCGCTGCCCGCCGACGACGGCCGCGACTGGGACGACCTCAGCGACGTCGAGCGCGCCGGCATCCTCGACGGCCAGCGCCTGGCCTACACCAGCGAGGCGCCGGTCAACTGGTGCCCCGGCCTGGGCACGGTGCTCTCCAACGAGGAGGTCACCAACGACGGCCGTTCCGAGCGGGGCAACTTCCCGGTGTTCAAGCGCAACCTGCGCCAGTGGATGATGCGGATCACCGCCTACGCCGACCGGCTGGCCGACGACCTCGACCGGGTCGACTGGCCGGAGAAGGTCCGGATCATGCAGCGCAACTGGATCGGCCGCAGCTCCGGCGCGCGCGTCACGTTCCCGATCGCCCGCGGCGGTGTCACGGATGCCGCTGACGCACCGTCCGCGGTGGCTCCCGGCATCGAGGTGTTCACCACCCGGCCCGACACCCTGTTCGGCGCCACCTTCATGGTGCTGGCCCCCGAGCACCCGCTCGTCGACGAGCTGGTCCCGGCCGGTGGCTGGCCCGAGGGGACCAAGGACGCCTGGACCGGTGGCGCCGCCACCCCGCAGGAGGCCGTCGACGCCTACCGCCGCGCGGCATCCCGCAAGAACGACGTCGAGCGGCAGAGCGAGGGCAAGGACAAGACCGGAGTGTTCACCGGCGGCTGGGCGACCAACCCGGTCACCGGCACGCGCATCCCGGTCTTCGTGGCCGACTACGTGCTCATGGGCTACGGCACCGGCGCGATCATGGCCGTGCCGGGCCAGGACGAGCGCGACTGGGACTTCGCCACGGCCTTCGACCTGCCGATCATCCGCACCGTGCAGCCCACCGCCGACCACGACGAGAACACCGCCTTCACGGGCGCGGGCCCGGCCATCAACTCCGCCAACGACGAGCTCAGCCTCGACGGGCTCGACGTCCCCGAGGCCAAGGAGCGGGTCACCGCGTGGCTGCAGGACAAGGGCCTGGGCGAGCCCACCGTCACCTACAAGCTGCGCGACTGGCTGTTCAGCCGGCAGCGCTACTGGGGCGAGCCGTTCCCGGTCGTGTTCGACGAGGACGGCATCGCCCACGGCCTGCCGGACCAGATGCTGCCCGTCGAGCTGCCCGAGGTGCCCGACTACAGCCCGAAGACCTACGACCCCGACGACGCGAGCAGCGAGCCCGAGCCACCGCTGTCGCGGGTCGACGAGTGGGTGCACGTCGACCTCGACCTCGGCGACGGTCGCGGCACCCGGCGCTACCGCCGCGAGACCAACACCATGCCCAACTGGGCCGGGTCGTGCTGGTACTACCTGCGCTACCTCGATCCCGCCAACCGCGACGCCGTCGTCGACCCCGGCAACGAGGCCTACTGGATGGGCCCCCGCGACGAGCCGGTCGCCGGCGCCGCTCCCGGCACCCGTGACCCGGGTGGCGTCGACCTCTACGTCGGCGGTGTCGAGCACGCCGTGCTGCACCTGCTCTACGCCCGCTTCTGGCACAAGGTGCTGCACGACCTGGGCCACCTCACCAGCGACGAGCCGTTCCGCACCTACTTCAGCCAGGGCTACATCCAGGCCGCCGCGTTCAAGGACGCCCGCGGCCAGTACGTCGAGGCCAAGGAGGTCGACGAGGCCGCCGACGGCACCCTCACCTGGCAGGGCCAGCCGGTCACGCGCGAGTTCGGCAAGATCGGCAAGTCGCTGAAGAACATGGTCAGCCCCGACGAGATGTACGCCGCCTTCGGGGCCGACACCTTCCGGCTCTACGAGATGGGCCTGGGCCCGCTGGAGCAGAGCAAGCCCTGGGACACGCGGGCCGTGGTCGGAAGCCAGCGCTTCCTGCAACGGCTGTGGCGCAACGTGATCGACGAGGAGACGGGCGCGGTCATCGTCACCGACACCCCGATGGATGCCGCGACGACCCGGGTGCTGCACCGCACCATCGACGCCGTGCGCACCGACTACGCCGGGCTGGCCTTCAACACCGCCATCGCCCGGCTCACCGAGCTGAACAACGCGCTGACCAAGCTGAAGGGCGGGGTGCCCCGCGAGGCCGCTGAGTCGATCGTGCTCATGGTCGCCCCCATGGCGCCACACATCGCCGAGGAGCTCTGGGCTCGGATGGGTCACGAGGAGTCGCTGGTGCACGCTCCCTTCCCGGTCGCTGACCCGGCGCTGCTCGTCGAGGACACCGTCACCTGCGTGGTGCAGGTCAAGGGCAAGGTGCGCGACCGGCTGGAGGTGCCCTCCGACATCACCGAGGACGCCTTGCGCGAGCTCGCGCTCGCGAGCGAGAAGGTGCAGGCGGCGGTGCCCGACGGCATCCGCACCGTCATCGTGCGCGCCCCCAAGCTCGTCAACGTCGTGCCCGCCTGAGTCGCAACTTTCCCGCCCGATCCCGGAACTTTCACCTTCGCACCGCTTCCTTTCACCTGCGAAGGTGAAGGTTCCGGTGCGAAGCGGCCCCCTCGCCGCGAGATGTCCCGCGGCGGCCCCGGCTCACCGTACGTCTCGCGTCGTGGACCGCGGTCGACGCGCCCCCACCCGGCATCCCTAGACTGCTCGGCGTAGGTCATGAGTGCTAGTGGCAAGCCCCGGCTCGCTGGCCAGCAACCCTCCTCCGCGGTGGGGTGCTCCGGGTGACGACCTGGTCGGCGACCCCTCTGGCGCCGGCAAGCGCGGGATCCCGGGTCGTGACCCGAGGTCCTAGGGACCATCGGAGACAGTCACCGTGTCGATCGCCAGCACCTCTGCACCTCTCAACGCCACTGCACCCACCCCCACCTTCCACCGCCGCCCCCGACTGCGCGCCGTGCCGGATGCCGTCGCGCACCGCCACCTCGGCGCCCCGAACCCGGCCGGGACCCTTCCGGCGGTGGTGCGCCCCGACCTGGTGCCGACCCTGTCGGGCGACCTGGTCGACTACGCGAACCTGGACCACGCGGCATCCACCCCGGCCCTGCAGCGGGTGGCCCGGGCCGTCGAGAGCGCCACCCGCACCTACTCCAGCGTGCACCGGGGCACCGGCTGGCTCTCGCGGGTGACCAGCGCCCACTACGAGGCCGCTCGCGACGAGGTGGCCCGCTTCGTCGGCGCCCGCGAGGACGACGTCGTCGTCTTCACCCGCAGCACCACCGACTCGGTCAACCTGCTCGCCCGGGCCCTGCCCCGCGACACCTCGGTGGTCGTCTTCGCCTCCGAGCACCACGCGACCCTGCTGCCCTGGCGCGGCCGCGACACCGTGCGCCTGCCCGTGCCCGGCAGCACCCGCGACGCCGAGGCCCTGCTCGAGGCCGCCCTGCGCGCCCTGCCCACCGGCACCGCCCGCCGCCCCCGCCAGGCGCTGGTCGTCCTGACCGCCGCCTCCAACGTCACCGGGGAGTTCTGGCCGGTCGAGCGGCTCACCGCCATCGCCCGCCGGCACGGTGCCCGGGTGCTCCTCGACGCCGCGCAGTACGCCGCGCACCGGCCGCTCGACCTCGAGGCGCTCGACGTCGACTGGGTCGCCTTCTCGGGCCACAAGGTGCACGCCCCCTACGGCACGGGAGTGCTCGCCGGCCGCAGCGACTGGCTGGATGCCGCGCAGCCCTACCTCGCCGGCGGCGGCGCCACCGCGCAGGTCACCGAGCGCGGAACCCGCTGGGCCACCGGCGCAGCGCGCCACGAGGCGGGCAGTCCCAACGTGCTCGGCGCCATCGCGCTCGCGGCGGCCTGCGCCACCATCCGCGAGCACCGCGTCGCGATCGAGGCCCACGAGGCCCGGCTCACCCAGCGCCTCGTCGACGGGCTGCGGGAGATCGACGGCGTCACCACCTACTCGATCTTCGGCGACGACACCGAGCGCGGCCCGGTCGTCACCTTCACCGTCGACGGCCTCGACAGCTCGCTCGTGGCGGCGGCCCTGTCGGCCGAGCACGGCATCGGGGTGCGGGCCGGCAAGTTCTGTGCACACCTGTTGGTCGACGCCCTGCTCGAGGAGGGCTCCGACGAGCACGACACCGCGGTGCGGGTGA
The DNA here is from genome assembly GCA_045807225.1 of Ornithinibacter sp. Taxonomy (GTDB): domain Bacteria; phylum Actinomycetota; class Actinomycetes; order Actinomycetales; family Dermatophilaceae; genus Fodinibacter. Next base: position 22,073 of record JBJMHU010000182.1, read on the forward strand.
GTGCGGGCCTGGCCAGCCGGCCGGAGCACGTCGAGCGCCTGCTCGCCGCAGTGGGCACGCTGGCCGCCGAGGGCCCGGGAGCGCACTACGAGCACACCCCCGAGCAGGGCTGGGTGCCGGTCGACGACACCCGCGAGCTGTCCGCTCCGCTGCCCTGGTGACGTCGCGCCCGGCACCCGGGCTCGCCAGGTGACGGCTGCGGCTCGGGGCTGACGACAGGAAGACGCCGGTCCCGCCGCACCTGCAGGGGGGTGAGTGCGGCGGGACCGGCTGGGGACAGCAACCTCGCGTGTGCAGGCACGCGAGGTTGCTGGGCTCTAGGTGGTGTGCAGGTGCAGGGCACGCCGCGGGCAGGCCTGGACGGCTTCCTTGGCGAGGCGTTCCTCCTCGCGCCGCACGGGGCCGAGCACCACGGGGTAACCCCACTCGTCGACCCGGATCTTCTCGGGGAACAGCTCGGCGCACAGGCCGCGGGCCCGGCACTCGGGCCAGTCGACCTTCAGGACCGTCTCGCGGGGGCTCATCGCTGCACCGCCAGGCGCTGCGTGTCCGAGCTCGCGACCCGGTGGCCGCGCGGCGCCCGGCTCGAGCACCGGCAGGCGCGGTCGAGGTGCGCCTCGACGTGGTCCTCCAGGGTGCTCAGCAGGGAGCCGACCAGCCGGGCGGTGCCGTCGGGGTGGGCGCACGCGCCGCGCCCGGTGACCAGGCCGGACAGCTCCACCAGGCGCATCCGGGTGTCGGCGCCGTCGGCCAGGCCCTGCATCTCGGCCGCCATGGCGGGCAGGCCGTTGCGGCAGGGCCCGCAGCGTCCGGCCGACTCCGCTGCGAGGTAGGTGGTGTAGCGGGCGGTCTCGGCCACCGGGCACGACCCGTCGCTCAGCGAGAGGAGTGAGCCGGCCCCGAGACGGGCCCCGACCTCGCCGAGCACGGCATTCGACCACTCCAGGCCCGGCACGTCGGCGGGGTGCACCCACGAGCCGTGGAACCCGCCGACGAGGAGCGGCGCCGTGAGCGCCTCTGGCTCGAGCACGCTGGCCGCGCTGGAGCCGTGCTCCACCTCGACCACGTGCACGTCGCGGAACACCCCGTCGTAGGCCGGCGCCGTGGTGAGGGTGAGCAGGCTGGTGCCGGGCTCGTCGGGCGTGCCGTGGGCGGCATACGCGTCGATGCCCCAGAGCACCAGGGCGGCGAGGTGCGCGTAGGACTCGGCGTTCGACAGCAGGGTCGGGCGGCGCTGGTGGCCGTCGACCGCCTCGGGTGCCCAGGACGTGACCGGCAGGCCAGGCCGGCCGGCCATGAGCTCGATGAGGGCGCGCGACTGGCCCGACACGAACCGCGAGGCGGCCTCGTGCTGCACCCAGCGGATGCCGCGGTCGTCACGTTCGGCGGTGGCCCGGTGCACGGCGGCGCCGACCCACGGCCGGTCCTCGGAGCTGACCACGTGGATCTCGCGGGCCCCCAGCGAGCGGGCGGCAATCACGGCACCGTCGAGCACGAGGTGCGGCGCGACGTCGAGCAGTGCGCTGTCCTTGGCGCTGGCCGGCTCGCCCTCCGCCGCGTTGACCACGACGTAGGGGCGGCGGCCGCCGACCTTGGCCCGCGACCCGCGAGCCCGCATCACGGTCTGCAGCTTGCGCGACAGCGGAAAGCCCGCACCTCCCCGGCCGCGGACCTCGACCTCGCGGAGCAGCTCGAGCAGGGCCTCGACGCCCGGCTCGGGCAGCGCACCCAGGCGCGACCGGTGGGCGACCAGAGCGGGGCCCCGGTCGATGCCGGACAGCAGGAGCGGCCCGCTGTGCACGTCGACGCTGGCGGGTGGGCGGATCATGGGCGACCTCGGCTTCCGGAGTGGGCCGGCGTGCGGTGGGCGTGCCGGGCGGTGCGTTCGACGCCCGACTCGGGACCGTAGGGACTGCGCGACCCGCGCTGCGGTGCGTATCGGTGGCTACGCCGTGTTCGGACGAGCACGGCGATGACTCGGGCGAGCACCGCCAGGCCGACCGCCACGACGCAGGCGACGTAGATGGCCGACATCCAGCCCTCGCCGGAGTCGGTGCCGATGAACAGGCCGTGCACCACGGCGGAGGCCCAGGCGACGTAGGTCGTGAGGTGCACGGCGAACCACACCCGATGAGAGATCCTGGCGTGGGCCAGGGAGGTGGCGATCACGAGCGCGAGCAGGTCGAGCGTGATGGCGCCGAGCGCCATCCAGACCGGCTCGTAGGTCGCCCCGAACGGCACGAAGGCCTGCCACCAGCGGATGTCGACGTAGGAGTCGACGACGGCGCTGACCACGTGGGCGACCAGCATGAAGACCGACAGTGCGGCCAGTGCGCGGTGCAGGCCCTGGGTCACGAAGCGCGGCCACAGCGGCGTGGCCGAGCGGCCGGTCGCGAGCACGCCCAGCACCACGGTCGCGGTGAACACGGCGAGCAGCACCACGCCGGTGCCGCGGTTGAGGTACCAGAGCAGGGGGGACGTCATGAGCTCTCCTCGATGCCGGACGCGGTCCAGGCGGGGGTGCGGGTCACGCAGTCGTCGTGGTCGACGAGCCGGGCCGCGACGTTGCGGGTGACGAGCCAGTCGTGGGCGGTGTCGCCGAGCACGATCGAGGCGGTGGTGGCGGCGTTGGCGGCCGCGCAGGTGTGGCCCATGGCGGTGACGGTGCGCCAGGGGCCCGTCGCGGGCAGGCCGGTGCGGGGGTCGACGAGGTGGTGCCACTGGCGTCCGCCCCGGCGCCACCGCCGGGCCGAGACGCTCGAGGTGGCCAGGCCGCCCCGGGCGAGGCGCACCAGGGTGCTCGGCCCACCGGCATCCAGGTCGGCCAGGCTGTGGCCGAGCACGACCGGCTGGTCCTGCGGCTCGTCGGCGGGGGCGGCGGCGCGGATGTCGCCGCCGACGCACGCCAGGACCGGCACCCCGAGGGTGTCGGTGATCGTGAGAGCCACGAGGTCGGCGGCGAAGGCCTTACCGGTGGCGCCGAGGTCGAGGGCCGCGCCACGGGGCACGGTCACGGTGGTGTCGGTGACGACCACCTGCTGCCACGAGCCAGCCCGCACCGGAAGCGCGGTGGGCGCCGGGTCGTTCGCGGGCACCAGCGAGAAGGTGCGGTCGTAGCCGGCCGAGCGCAGCACCTCGCCCAGCAGCGGGTCGACCAGGCCGTCGGTGTCGGCGGCTGCCTCGAGGGCCAGGCGCACCGCGCCGACGAGCACGGGGGAGACCTCGACGGCCTCGCCCGCGGCGGCGTTGGCGCGCATCAGGTCGCTGTCGTCGCGGAAGCGGCTGCAGGTCATGTCGACCTCGGCGAGCACCTGCGCGGCCAGCTCGGTGGCGGCCGCCACGGCATCCGGGGTGGTGCGCAGCTCGACGTAGGTGCCCAGGGCACGCCAGGACGAGGCGCCGCGCTCGTGGTCGACGCTCGCGCGGCTGGCCGGCTCGTGGGTCCGGGCCGTCACGAGCCCGTGCTCGGCGGCGGGGGCGGGGGCGGCGGCTTCGGCTTGCTCGTCGTCTTCCTGGTGCTCGACGAGGAGGAGGACGAGGAGGAGGACGAGGACGATGAGCGCGAGGACGACGAGGACGATGACGAGGAGCGCGAGGACGACGAGGACGACCCGACCGTCGAGCTGCCGGGGGACGACGCCGCGGCGATCGTCACGTGTGTGATGACCGTCTTCTTCCTGCGCTGCTTGGTGACCACGACGGGGTTCTCCTTGGCCCACTCGACCAGGGCGTCGTGGTGGGTCTTGGCTGCGGCGGCGTCGGCCGCGGCCTTGACCCGGGCCTTCTCCGCGTTCTTCGCGGCGGTCTCCTGAGCAGCAGAGGCCGTGGCCACCCCCGTTCCGGCGACCGTTGCGGCGGCGAGCGTTCCGCTCAGCACGGTGAGCACGACGCGCGACCGGTCTCGTTGACCGGTGCTCAGCAGGGCTCTCACGGGTGCGGTCCTCTCGTTGGTTCGAGGCACGACGAATCGCGGTGCCGGAGAAGACGATGCCTCCCGGCGCGACAAGACCGCCTCATCCACCTGTCAAGGGAGGGTTAAGGCCGCTGCGGCTTAACCCCGCCTTGAGGCGGCGACGACCCGCGCTTGACCGACCACCAGCGAGGATCGGGTCCTGACCTGCTCGCGGTCGCGCCCTGACGCCGCCGCACCCTGCACCGTCCACCCGGAGGTCCCGTGTCCCTCATCCGTACCGTCACCGCCGGAGCCCTCGTCGGTTCCGTCGCCGCCCTGGGCATCTTCGTGTCCCTGGGGCCCGACGACATGGGCCGTGCCGCCGCCCCCGCCGCCCCCACGTACGGGCCGGTCCCGACCCCCACGGTCACCCGGCTGGCCGACTGCACGCCGCCGGCGAAGCTGAAGAAGGGCGTCTGCGTCACCACCAAGGTGGTCGTCCAGTCCGCCGCGGTGGCCTCGACCGGCACGCCGACCTCCTCGCCGCGCTCGACGCCGCGCACCGCCCCGACCCCCACGCCCTCACCGACCGTCAGCGACCCGGCGGCGGTCGACCCGCGGGCCACGCCCACCGAGCGGTCCCGCGACCACGAGGAGGACGACTGACGCTCGCGCGCCGGACGGGGCCTGCGGGATGCCGGTGACCCGCTCAGCGCCTGCCGGCGGCGGCACCCCGGCGCGGCTGGGTGTCCTCCGGCTGCACGGGGAGGTGCACGGTGACCCTCAGGCCGCCCAGCGCGGAGGGCTCGAGCTGCACCGACCCGCCGGCTCCGTCGGCGATGCGGTGCACGATGGCCAGCCCCAGCCCGGTCGAACCGCCGTGGCTGTGCCCACGACCCAGGTAGGGCTGCTCCATGCCCTGCCCGGCATCCTCGACGATGACGACGACCTCGTCGCCGGCCGTGCGCACGCGCACCTGCGCGTCGGTGCCGTCGGGGGTGTGCGCGAAGACGTTGTCGATCAGGATGTCGACCAGCTCGCCGAGGTCGTCGGCAGCGAGGCCGACCAGCGGCGAGCCCCCCGGTGTGCGCAGCTCGACGAACAGGTCGAGCCGGCGGCCCTGGTCCTCGGCCAGGGGGAGCCAGAAGGCCACCCGTTCGGCCACCACCGGGGCGAGCCGACACGTTGCGGGCAGCTCGTCGCGCACCGCTCGGCGAGCCTCGTGCACCACGTCGTCGATGCTGCGCTGCAGGTCCTCGACATGGCCGCGCAGTCGGGTGGCGACGTCCTCGTCCTCCACGAGGTCGGTGTCCAGCCGCAGCGCGGTCACGGGGGTGCGCAGCCGGTGGCCGAGGTCGGCAACGTGCTCGCGTTCGGCGGCCACCAGGCCGTGGATGCGGTCGGCGAGGGCGTTGAGGGCCTCGCCCAGCTCGACCGTCTCCGGCGGTCCGCCGGGCACGGCGCGGGCGCTGGAGTCACCCTCGCGCAGCCGGTGGGCGACCTCGGCGACCTCGCTGACCGGAACGCTGGTGCGGCGGCCGAGCCACAGGGCCACGCCGACCGAGACGGCCACCAGCGCCAGACCCAGCCCCAGGATCGCCGCCCACGCGGCATACACCCCGGACCGCAGCTCCGACGCCGGCACCGATGCGACCACGACCTCGATCCCGCGGGCTGTCCGCACGGGCACCAGCGAGTCCAGCCCTTCGGCGGTCGGCCTCGTGAAGGCCGCCCTGTTCGTTCGAGCCTCACCGACGGCGGCGGCCGAGTCGGCGGTCAGCGGCTCCTGCGGCCCGAGCAGGGTGCCGGACTCCTCCACGACCACGACCTCCGGGCCACGGTTGCTGAGATCAGTGACGTTGCGCGAGATCGTGGCGGGGTCGCCGAGGGCGGCGACGAGCGTCGCCACGCTCTGCGCCTGCTCCCGAGCCCGCGTCGTGGCCTTGTCGGTGGCGATGTTGGCGTAGAGGACGCAGAGCGGCACGATGAACGCCAGGACGACCGCGGAGGTCGTGGCGGCCACCAGCCACGCGATCCGGCGAGCCATCAGGTCTCGACGTCGGCGGGGGTGCTGGCGTCCACGTCCACGTCCACGTCCACGTCGTCCGTCGGTGGCGCGAGGCGCACCCCCACGCCGCGCACACTGTGCAGGTACACCGGATGAGCGGCCGTCTCGCCGAGCTTGCGGCGCAGCCACGACAGGTGCACGTCGACGGTGCGTTCACCGCCTCCGTACGGCTGGTTCCAGACCTCCTCCAGGATCTCCCGCTTGGTGACCACCTCACCCGCGCGCTGGGCCAGGAGCAGCAGCAGGTCGAACTCGCGGCGCGAGAGCTCCACGTCCCGGTCTGCGAGCGTGCAGCTCCGGGTCACGGCATCGACGACCAGGTCGCCGACCCGCAGCGGCTCGGCGGGCTCCTCGGTCTCCGTACGGCGCAGCACGGCACGGATGCGGGCCTCGAGCTGGTCCATGCCGAAGGGCTTGACCACGTAGTCGTCCGCGCCGGCGTCGAGCGCCTTCACGATCGACGGGTCGTCGTCACGGGCCGTCACGACGATGACCGGAGTGCGACGCACGGCTCGCAGCATGGTGAGCAGGCTGTGCCCGTCCAGGTCGGGCAGGCCCAGGTCGAGCAGCACCAGGTCGGGCTGCTCCTCGAGGGCGTTCTGCAGGCCGACCAGCCCGCTCGGCGCGCTGGAGACCGCGTAGCCGCGGTCGGTCAACGAGCGGACGAGCGAGGACCGGATCCCGGGGTCGTCCTCGATCACCAGCACGTGTGTCACAGTGGGAACGCTAGAGCAGGCAGAGGCCGAAGGTGGTGAGGATGGGACGTCGCCCACTCCTGGTCATGGTGCTGGGCTGGTTCGCCGTGGTCGGCGCGGTCGGGGTCATCACCTTCGTCGTCGTCAGCAACGCCGGCAGTGGCGTCGGCCGGGCCTCCGCCGCCGAGCGGGTCGTGGTCGTGCCGCCGCAGGACTCGGCCTCGCCGACCGTGACGTCCCCGGGCACGCCCACCCCGTCCGTTCCCCCGACGGCGTCGTCGTCGAGGCCCACCGGGTCCACCTCTGCCCAGCCCACCAGGCCCACGGACACCCCCGACCCACGGCCGACGTCGAAGGCTCCTCGCCCGAACCCGCCCACCGTCGACCCGCGCACGGCGTCGTTCAGCACCGAAGGCGGGATCGTCGTGGCCACCTGCCGGGGCGCGAGGATCACGGTGATGTCGATCCGCCCGCGCGACGACTGGCGCTTCGGCGACACCGAGCTCGAGCGGGGTGCACTCGAGGTGACCTTCACGACCACCGGGCGGGAGGTCGAGGTCTACCTGCGCTGCGTCGACGAGGTGCCGACCCGGCTGAAGCCCGGCGCCCACCGGGGGGCCCCGGACCCGGCATCGACGGAAAGTCGGTCCTCGCAACTGGTCCATGTGCAGGAGAGGGTGCAGTCTGAGGGTCTTGAGCACGCGACTCCCACCCCGTCCCCCACCAGTACCAGCACCCCGACCGACACCCCGTCCAGCACCGAGGAGACTCCCCATGGCTGATCTCGACACCGCACAGCTCCTGTCCGCGCTCGAGCCGGTCGCCGAGGAGAACCTCAACCGGCACCTCAACGTCGCCCAGGAGTGGATGCCGCACGAGTACGTGCCGTGGTCGCTGGGCCGCGACTTCAAGGAGCTCGGTGGTGACCCGTGGTCGGTCGACCAGTCGCAGCTGTCGCAGATCGCCCGCACCGCGCTCGAGGTCAACCTGCTCACCGAGGACAACCTGCCGAGCTACCACCGCGAGATCGAGCGCGCCTTCGGCCGCGACAGCGCCTGGGGCGCCTGGGTCAACCGCTGGACCGCGGAGGAGGGGCGGCACGCGTTCTGCATCCGCGACTACCTGCTGGTGACCCGTGGCGTCGACCCCGACGAGCTGGAGCGGGCGCGGATGTCGACGATGGAGACCGGCTTCGACTCCGGCGACAAGCCGTTGCTCAACGTGTGTGCCTACGTGTCGTTCCAGGAGCTCGCCACCCGTGTCTCACACCGCAACACGGGCAAGTTCACCGACGAGCCCATCGCGGAGAAGCTGCTGACGCGGGTCGCCAAGGACGAGAACCTGCACATGATCTTCTACCGCAACATCGTGCAGGCAGCGCTCGACCTCACCCCCAGCCAGACGATGCGGGCGATCACCGACGAGGTCGTCAACTTCCAGATGCCGGGCTCGATCATCCCCGGCTTCGGGCGCAAGGCGGTGCAGATGGCGATGGCCGGCATCTACGACCTGCGCATCCACCACGACGACATCGTCGCGCCGCTCCTGCGCCAGTGGGGCATCTGGGAGCTCGAGGGCCTGGACGCCGACGGCGAGGCGGCGCGCGACGAGCTGGCGGCCGCGGTCAAGGCGCTGGATGCCGAGGCGAGCAAGTTCGTCGAGAAGCGCGAGGAGCGCGCCGCCAAGCTGGCTGCCCGCCAGAACGCGTGAGGGGTGGCGTCCCGGTCGGTGCCGTCGCCGTCGCCGGCCCCGGCGCCGGCGCCGGGATGCCGCGGGCGCGCAGGTGAGCACTAGCCTGCTCGCGTGAGCACCGCCCTCGTCACCGACTCCACGGCCTACCTCCCTGCCGACCTCCTCGAGGGACTGGCCGTGCACGTCGTGCCGCTGCACGTGGTCGTGGGGGGCAAGGAGCACGCCGAGGGCGTCGACATCGACCCCTCGGCCGTCGCTGCGGCGCTGCGTTCGTTCACTCCGGTGTCGACCTCGCGGCCGGCGCCGGCGGCGTTCCTGGACGCCTACCGGGCGGCGGCCGCCGCGGGCGCCGAGGCCGTGGTGTCGGTGCACATCTCCGGTGAGATGTCGAGCACGATCGGGGGTGCCGCGATCGCCGCCGAGGAGTCACCGGTGCCGGTCACGGTCGTCGACTCCCGGGCGCTCGGCATGGCGATGGGGTATGCCGTGCTGACCGGTGCACGGCTGGCCGCCGGTGGCGCGTCGGCCACGCGGGTGGCGGATGCCGTGCGCGCCACGTGCGCGGCATCCACCGTCGTCTTCTACGTCGACACCCTCGAGTACCTGCGCCGCGGCGGCCGGATCGGCAAGGCCGGTGCGCTGGTCGGGTCGGCGCTCTCGATCAAGCCGATCCTCGGGCTGCGCGACGGCCACATCGTGCCGCTGGAGCGGGTCCGCACCTCGACCCGCGCCATCGCGCGCATCGAGGACCTGGCGGCCGAGGCCGCTTCTACCCTGCCCCGGGGGGCGTCCGGGGTGGACGTCGCGATCCACCACCTCGACTCCGCGGAGCGGGCCGAGCGGCTCGCCGAGCGGCTGCGTTCCCGGCTGGGCGACGAGGTGGGGCTGCGGGTGGTCGAGCTCGGTGCCGTGGTGGGGGCGCACGTGGGGCCGGGCACGCTGGCCGTCGCCGTCGTGCCCCGGATCGTGTCGGCATCGGCGCGCTGAGCATGGTGCTGCTGGTCGTCGTCGAGATCGCGGTCGTTGCGGTCGTCTGCTTCCTGATCGGCTCGATCAACCCCGCCACGCTGGTGGCCCGGGCTCTCGGGCGCGACCTGCGGGCCTCCGGGTCCGGGAACCCGGGAGCGACCAACGCCGGGCGGGTGCTGGGCCGCAGGTGGGGAGCCCTGGTGCTGGTGCTCGACGTGCTCAAGGCCTACCTGCCGACGCTGGTGGTGCTGCGCACGATGGGGCTGGTGGCCGCCCTGGTGGCGGGCTTCGCGGTGGTGCTCGGGCACGTGTTCTCGCCGTTCCTGCGCGGTCGCGGCGGCAAGGGGGTGGCGTGCGCCCTCGGCACGTTGCTGGCCATCGAGCCGTGGGTCGCGCTCGGGGCGCTGGTCGTCTTCGGGCTGGTGAAGATCGCAGTGCCGTTCGTGGGTGAGGCGTCGGTGGTCACCATGGGCCTGGTCGGCGTGGTGGGGGCGCTGGCCACGGTGGGGGTGGTGCCGTTCGTCGCGCCGGTGGTCGGCGTGTGGCTGATGGCGATCGCGGTGCTCGTCCTGTCGCGGCACCGGCGCAACATCGTGGCCTGGTGGAGGCGGCACCTCAGCTGAGCGCGCCCCGTCTTTCCCGAGACGCCGTCCCGGAATCGACCAGTAGCTCACGCCAGGGACGCCCCCGACCGCAGTCTGTCCGTCCGGGATCGACCAATGGGTCGCGCCCGGAACGGCGGGAGCCCCAGGCGCGTCGGGCCGCCCGGTCCGGGAAGTCCGGATGCTTCACCTGGTCCACGGGCGGCTGCGTCATCCACAGGCTGCCGCCGCTCGGCCCGTCATCCACAGATCCGGTTGCGCCACAGACCAGCAGGAGCGTTGTTCCTAACGTCGAGGGATGCCGCGACGCCCCCCTCCTGAAGCCCTCTCACCGCGGGCGCTGGCCCGGTTGCGGGCCACCCCCGGCTCCTACGTGCCCACCGAGCTGGACCTCGAGGGACTGGGTCCTGCGAGCGACGGCCGGCACCCGGTGGAGTCCGCCGGAGAGCGTGCGCGACCCACCGACCGGCTCGACCGGCTCGACCCGCTCGACGAGGTCGACGAACCGGACGTGCGGGGTGGCGGGCGGCACGCGCGGGCACGGCATCCGCGAGGGTGGGTCCGGCTGCCCGCAGCGTTCGTCGGAGCCCGGTGGCAGCCCGGCCGGGCGGCCCTGCTGGGCATCACCCTGGTCATCCTCCTTGCCGCCGCCGTCTTCGGGCTGAGGGTGGCCTGGGCGCAGTCCGCCGGGGGTGGCACGGTCATCGCGCCCGGTGGTGGGTCCCGGGCCGGGCCGAGTGCGGTGACGGCGGGTGCGGTTCCCGTCGGGGTGAGCAGCTCGGCGGGGAGCGGTTCCCCCGGGGCGACTCCGGCGGCATCGGCGGGGGCGGCCGCGCAGGCAGCACCGGTGCAGCCGTCAGCCCCGCAAGGGGTGGTCGTCGTGCACGTGGTCGGCCGGGTGAAGCACCCGGGCGTGCGCCGGCTTCCGGTGGGGTCGCGGGTCACCGATGCCGTCGAGGCGGCGGGTGGGGTCGCCACGAAGGCAGACCTGTCGGCGCTGAACCTCGCCCGCGTCCTCGTCGACGGCGAGCAGGTGCGCGTCCCGGCAGTCGGTGAGCCGGTGGCACCGGCGCCCGCTGCGGGCGCCGGGTCCGCGACCAGTGGGGGAGCGGGGTCGGGGAGCTCGGGAGCGCCGGTGTCCATCAACACGGCCGACCTCGCCGGGCTCGACTCGTTGCCCGGCGTCGGTCCGGTGCTGGCCCAGCGCATCCTCGACTGGCGCTCGTCGCACGGGCGGTTCACCAGCATCGACGAGCTCGGCGAGGTCAGCGGCATCGGTGAGAAGCTGCTGGCCCAGCTCACGCCGCTGGTGACGCTGTGAGTGCAGCGCGGTGGTCGGACGATGGCCAGCCCTCGCCGACTTCGCCTCCCTCCGGCCCTCGGGCGTGGGCGGTCGGGCCCGTTGGTGCGAACCGGATGCCGGCGTCCCGGTGGCTCGGCGAGCGAACGCCAGACGTGCCGCGCCGGGTGCGGGCGGCGACGGACCTGCGGCTGCTCGGGCCGGCGGTTCTCGCCTGGGCGGTGGCGGCCGCCGCCCTTGGCCTGGCTCCGAGGGGTCACCTGCTCCTCGCCGCTGCTCCGGGGCTGGTCGTCGGCGTGGCGGTCTGTGTCGCACCGGCTCGCCATGCCCTGGCTCGATGGGCCGGCCTGCGGCCGCTGTTGCTCACCGTGGCGCTCGTGGCCGTGCTGCAGGTCGCCGCAACGGGGCACGGCATCCTGCGGGCTCGTGGCGACGTCGAGTCGCTCGCTCGCGACCGTGCAGCGGTCACCGCCGTCGCAGTGCTCACCGGTGACGCCATCGTGCTGCCCGCGCGCGGTGACCGGCCGGTGGTGCTGCGCGAGGCCACCATCCTCGGGCTCGACGCGCGGGGGTTGCGGCACCGCACCTCGGCACCGGTGCTGCTCACCGGCGACCCGGCCATCGTCGACGCGGCGTGGCGGTCCACGGTGCGGGTGCGTGGCCGGTTGGGGCCGACCGAGCGCGCCGACGACCGCGTCGCCACGTTGTCGGTGCGTGGGCCGCCCGTGGTGCTCGCGCCACCGGGCGCCATCGCCTCGGCGGCCGAACGGCTGCGCGCCGGCCTGCGTGGGGCGGTCGACCACGCCCCCGCCGACGCGCGAGGGCTGCTGCCCGGCCTGGTCATCGGCGACACCAGCCGCACCCCGCCCGACCTCACCGAGGCCATGCGGGCCACCGGCATGACCCACCTCACGGCGGTGAGCGGCAGCAACGTCGCCGTCGTCACCGGCCTGGCCCTCGGGCTCTGCGTGCTCACCGGCGTCCCGAGGAGGTTGCGACCGGTGCTCGCCCTCGCGGCGCTGGCCGGGTTCGTCGTGCTCGCGCGCCCCGAGCCGAGCGTCGTGCGGGCTGCGGCCATGGGTGCGATCGGGCTGCTCGGCCTGAGCCGGTCGCGGCGCTCGGCCGGCCCACCGGTCCTCGGCGCGGCGATCGTGCTGGTGCTCCTCGTCGACCCGTGGCTGGCTCGCTCCTTCGGGTTCGTGCTCTCCTCGTTGGCCACTCTCGGCCTGTTGCTGTTCACCCGTCCCTGGGGCGACGCGATCGGGGCCCGACTCCCCGGTCGGCTGCGAGGTCTCGGCCCCGCGCTGGCCATCCCGGTGGCCGCCCAGGCGATGACCGCGCCCGTCATCGTGCTCCTGCAGGGCTCGGTCAGCATCATCGGCGTCGCGGCCAACCTGCTTGCCGCACCCCTCGTGCCGGTGGCCACCGTCGCCGGGGTCGCCGCGGCGCTCACCTCGCTGGTCTGGGCCCGGGGCGCCGAGCTGGTGGCCTGGGCGGGGGTGGTTCCCACGCAGGCCATCGCCCAGGTGGCCCGACGGTTCGCCGAGGTGCCCGGTGGCACGCTGCCCTGGCCCGACGGCGCGCCGGGCGCCCTGCTGCTCGCGGCCCTCACCGTGGCGGTGCTCCTCACCGGGCGAGCCCTGGCCACCGGGGTCGCCACCCACCCGGTGCTCGCGCTCGGCTCGGCCCTCGTGCTCGCCGCCGGCCTGGTTCCCACTCGCACGGTCACCTGGCCGCCGGCCGGCTGGCGGGTCGTGGTCTGCGACGTCGGCCAGGGCGATGCCGTCGTCCTGCGCAGCGGCCCGCACCGTGCCGTCCTCGTCGACACCGGCCCCGACCCGCCCCTCGTCGACCGCTGCCTGAGCCATCTCGGCGTCACCACGCTCGATGCCGTCGTCCTCACCCACTTCCACGCCGACCACGTCGACGGGCTCTCCGGTGCCGTCGACGGCCGCGCGGTCGGCCGGCTGCTCGTCGGCCCGGTCCGCGAGCCGACCCAGTCAGCCGACCAGGTCGACAGCGTGGCGCGCGCCCACGGCATCCCGACGACCGTGCTGCACGCCGGTGACCGGCTCACCATCGGCGAGGTGACCGCAGCGGTGTGGAGCCCGTCCCGGCGCATCCCCGACGGGTCGGTGCCCAACAACGCCAGCGTCGTGCTGGCGGTCCGCACCGGCTCCGTCGACGCCCTGCTCCTCGGCGACATCGAGCGCGAGGCAGCGCACGACCTCCTCCTACGCATCCGACGTGAGCCCTCGATGGCGTCTGCTGCAACAGGATTCGAGGTGGTCAAGACTCCGCACCACGGCAGTGCCAACCTCGACGACGATCTGATGGCCACCGTGGCGGCACCGGTCGGCATCATCAGCGTGGGCAAGGACAACGACTACGGGCACCCGGCGCCGCACCACCTCGACGTGCTGCGGCGCGACGGGTATGCCGTCTACCGCACCGACCAGCGCGGCGATGTCGCGGTGGTCGAGCGTGCCGGCGTGGTCTCCGTCGAGACCGGCCGATGATCGCGGGGGTGGTTCCGGCCGTGCTCGGGCGTGGTGGGAGCGCCGGCACCGGGCGACGACGCTTCCCGTCCGCGAGGCGACCAGGATCCGGAGCCGGTGACCGTCGGGCGCCTCGCAGGCGACGTTCGGCCGCTTCTCGTCATCGATTTGAGCGATTCGCCCCGCATCGACCCGGTCAGGGAGGAGACTCGCCGCTGACGAGGGAGTGGGCCGGCCCGGCGCTCGTCGTCGTGGCAGCTTCACAGCCTCGCATCGAGAGAACGGACGCACCGATGGGACGCGAGACCCACGGGATCATGGCCGATCCCATCGTGGCCGCGCTCGGGCGCGTCCCGCTGTTCGCCGGGCTGTCCCCGGACGACCTCACGACCCTCGCCACCGTCACCACCATCCGGCCGCTCGAGGTCGGCACCGTGCTCACCACCGAGGGTGAGGTGGGTGAGGAGTTCTACGTCATCGACCGCGGCGTCGTCACGATCACCGCCCGCGACCAGCTGTTGCGAACGCTCGGCCCCGGGGACTTCCTCGGCGAGATCGCGATCCTCTTCGGAGGCACCCGCACCGCGACGGCCGTCGCCACCGAGCCCGGCTCCCTGCTCGTCCTCCCCAAGCCCGACTTCCTGGAGCTGCTCGCCGCCAACACGTCGATCGAGGACAAGATCCTGTCCACGGCCAGTGAGCGCCTGCGCCACGGCTGAGGCGTTCAGATCGAGAAGGCAGGCTCCGGTCCGCGCACCGTCGGCGCCGTCGACTGCGCCTTGGCGCTCTCGGCGAGCGCATCGAGAGTGGCCTTGACCGCCGGCACCCGCTGCAGGTCGGGGGTGGTCACCGCCATGATCGAGCGTCGGGATGCCGGGGTGATCGGCAGCGCCACGACGTCACCGTGGTGCACCGTGCGCAGGATGAGGTCGGGGATGAGCGCGACCCCCAGCCCCTCCGCGACCAGGCCCATGACGGCGACGTAGTCCTCGGTCTCGTAGGCGACGTCCGGGCGGAAGCCGGCGTCGTGCGTCAGCTGCAGCAGGTGGCCACGACAGCGGGGACAGCCGGCGATCCACGGCTCGGCCGCCAGGTCGGCCAGGTCGACGTTCTGCTGTGCCGACACCGGGTGCCCGTCGGGCACGGCGAGCCGCACCTCGTCGTCGAGCAGGGGGGTGATCACGAACTGGTCGAGGTCCTCCTCACCGCGCCCGAGGTCGGTGCCCTCGTAGGCGAACGCCACGGCGAGGTCGCACTCGCCGGCCTTGAGAGC
>JBJMHU010000183.1:0-7015 GCA_045807225.1 Ornithinibacter sp.
CGGCGGCGGATACGGCACCGGTGGTTCGTGCCGACGCTCAGCGATGGTTCCGGCGCCGACGGCCGAACGCGCGGCCGCTCAATGTGGCCTGCGGACCCGACCGGCTCTCAGAAGTACCAGGGGAACGCCGACCAGTCCGGATCGCGCTTCTCCAGGAACGCGTCGCGCCCCTCGACGGCCTCGTCGGTCATGTACGCCAGCCGGGTCGCCTCGCCGGCGAACACCTGCTGACCCATCAGCCCGTCGTCGGTGAGATTGAAGGCGAACTTCAGCATCCGCTGCGCGGTCGGGCTCTTGGCGTTGATCTCCCGGCCCCACTGCAGCGCGGTGGCCTCCAGGTCCGCGTGGTCCACGACCTCGTTGACCGCACCCATCCGCTGCATCGTCTCGGCGTCGTAGGCGCGACCCAGGAAGAAGATCTCGCGCGCCGCCTTCTGGCCGACCATCTTCGCCAGGTAGGCGCTGCCGTAGCCGGCATCGAAGCTGCCGACGTCGGCATCCGTCTGCTTGAAGGCGGCGTGTTCGCGTGAGGCGATCGTCAGGTCGCAGACCACGTGCAGGCTGTGCCCCCCGCCGGCTGCCCACCCGTTGACCACGGCGATGACGACCTTGGGCATGGTGCGGATGAGGCGCTGCACCTCGAGGATGTGCAGGCGCCCGCCCTCGGCCTTGACGCGGCGTTGGTCGACCGTGTCGGCGGTGGTGCCCTCGGCGTACTGGTAGCCGGAGCGGCCGCGGATGCGCTGGTCGCCCCCGGTGCAGAAGGCCCACTTGCCAGAGCTGCCGGTGCCCTCGGGGCCGGGGCCGTTACCGGTGAGCAGCACCACGCCCACGTCGGCGGTGCGGCGGGCGTGGTCGAGCACCCGGTAGAGCTCGTCGACCGTGTGCGGCCGGAAGGCGTTGAGCACCTCGGGCCGGTCGAAGGCGACCCGCACGCAGCCCAGGCCGACGGCCCGGTGGTACGTCACGTCGGTGAGGTCCTCGAAGCCGGGCACGTCCCGCCAGGCGTCGGGGTCGAAGGTCTGGCTGACACCGGGGATCGCGCTCACGGCCGCAAGGCTAGCCGCGGAGTGCCTGTGGACAGCTGGGCGGGGGCGTCGGCGGGGCGTGCGACGCTCGCAGCGCAGGGGCTGGCCGTGTGGCCGCCGGGCAGGGGGATGAGGGTGAGTGACGACGGCGAGGTGCTGCGCTTCGGGCGGCGCCGGCTGTTCGAGGACCCCGGGCGACGACCCGGGGCCGTAGGGCGTCGACGCGTCCGCGAACGCGTGAGCGGCCGACCGCCCGCCCGGCCGCCCCCCAGGCTGCTGGAGCGGCACGAACGCCTACGGTGAGCCGTATGCCGTTGCCTTCCGTCGGTGACCTGCTCGCGGCCCTGCACGTGGTCGCCATCCCCATGCGGGTGCCGTTCCGAGGGGTGACCACCCGCGAGGTCGCGTTGCTCGAGGGGCCTGCCGGCTGGGGGGAGTTCGGTCCCTTCCTCGAGTACGGGCCTTCGGAGTCCTCGCGGTGGCTCGCCTCCGCGGTGGAGTCCGCCTGGCTGGGCTGGCCCGGTGCCGTGCGCGACCGGGTGCCCGTCAACGCCACGGTGCCGGCGGTCAGCCCCGAACGGGTGGCCGACGTGCTGGCCCGGTTCCCGGGGTGCACCACCGCCAAGGTGAAGGTGGCCGAGCGCGGGCAGTCGCTCGCCGACGACGTCGCCCGGGTCGCTGCCGTGCGCGAGGTGCTGGGGTCCTCGGGCCGGGTGCGGGTCGACGCCAACGGGGCGTGGTCGGTCGACGACGCCCTCGCCGCGCTGGGTCGCCTGCGGGCCTACGACCTGGAGTACGCGGAGCAGCCGTGCGCGACGGTCGAGGAGCTGCGCGACCTGCGGATCGCCTTGGCCCGCAACGGCGTCGACGTGCAGATCGCCGCCGACGAGTCGATCCGCAAGGCTGACGACCCCGTGCGCGTGCGTCAGCTCGAGGCGGCCGACATCGTCGTGGTGAAGGTGGCGCCGCTCGGTGGGGTCAGGGCAGCGCTGGCGGTGGTCGAGGCCTGCGGGCTGCCGGCGGTCGTGTCATCGGCCCTCGACACGAGCGTCGGCATCGCGGCCGGGGTGGCCCTCGCCGCCGCGCTGCCGTCGCTCGAGCACGCCTGCGGGCTGGGCACCGTTGCGCTCCTGGCCGGCGACGTCTCGACGCCTTCCCTCGTCCCCGTGGGCGGGGCGCTGGCCGTCGGCCGGGTCGCGGTTGACCCCGAGCGCCTCGACCAGCTCGCCGCGCCTCCCGACCGTGCCGTGTGGTGGCGCGATCGGGTCAGCGCCTGCGCCGACCACCTGCGCGAGGTGACCCGGTGATCGACATCCGCTGGGCCTGGGTGTTCCTCGACACCCCGCACCGTGAGGCGCCGCGGTCGTGGGCGTTCTGGTCAGACGTGACCGGCTGGGCGCTGTCCGCCACCCGCGGCGACTCCGACGAGTTCGCCACCCTCCTGCCCGCCCGAGGCGACGCCTGGCTCAAGGTGCAGGCGGTGGACGACGGGCCCGGCGGCATCCACCTCGACCTCGATGTCGACGACGTGGCCGCTGCGGCCACCGAGGCGGAGCGCTTGGGGGCGAACCGCATCGGCACGATCGGTGAGGCGGTCGTCATCCTGCGCTCGCCCGGTGGGCTGACGTTCTGCCTCACCCCGTGGCACGGTGCTGCCGAGCAGGTGCGCGACGGGGCCACCGAGCTGGTCGACCAGGTCTGCGTCGACTGCCCCGACGACGTGCATGACGCCGAGGTCTCCTTCTGGTGGGCGCTCACCGGCTGGGCCCGGGCCGACGTGGAGGAGCCCGAGCTGTCGGTGCTGAGGCGACCGGCCGGCATCCCGTTCCGGCTCCTGTTCCAGCGCCTGGGCGAACCGACCGGCCCGGTGCGGGCCCACGCCGACCTGGCGTGTGCCGATCGTGGGTCCTCGGTGGCCAGGCACCTGGCCGCGGGGGCGCGGGTGGTCGAGGTCCGCACCGGCTGGACCGTCATGGCGGACCCCGTCGGCCGCGTCTACTGCCTGACCGACCGGCAGCCGACGGCGCCGCCGGGCTGACGGCATCCGCGGCGCCCTGGCAGGAGAGCCGCAGCCGGGCGCGGTCAGGCCGGGTGCGGCAGCGGCAGGCCGAGCAGCGCGTTCTCGACGACCTCGGCCAGGGCGGGGTGGATCCAGTACTGGCCGCGCGCCACGTCCAGCGCCCGCTGCCCGAACGTCGCGGCCTGCACCAGCGGCTGGATCAGCGTGGACGAGTGCGGCCCGATGGCGTGGGCCGCGAGGATCCGCCCGGTGGGGTCGGCGTGCACGGTGAGCAGGCCCGTGGTGTCCTCCAGGGCCCAGCCGTAGGCCACGTCACCGAAGGACTGGGTCGCGGTGATGAAGGGGGTGCCGGCCTCGTCGAGCTCGGCGGCGGTCGGGCCGAAGGCTGCCACCTGCGGGTGCCCGAAGACGGCATGCGGCACGGGGCGGTCGTCGGTGGTGCGCGGTTCACCGGGGAGCCGGCCGACGTCGACGGCGAGGTTGTGCGCGACGATCCGCGCCTCGTGGTTGGCCACGTGCTTGAGCTGGTGGGTCGAGGAGACGTCACCGAGCGCCCACACCCCGGGAGCCGTCGTGCGCAGCTGCTCGTCGACGACGAGCCGCCCGTCGTCATGCACCTCCAGCCCGCCGGCAGCCGGGTCGAGCCGGTCGGTGTTCGGCACGCGGCCGACGGCAAGGAGCACGACCTCGGCCTCGACGTGGCCGGCGCCACCCGGCCCGGTGACCTCGAGTCGCCACACGTCCGAGGTCCGCTGCGCCGCCGTCACGACCGTCGAGAGCCGCAGGTCGTAGCGGTGCCGTGCGGCCTCGGTGTAGCGCTGGGCCACCTCCACCTCGTGGTGGCGCAGCAGCGCCGGCCCGCGCTGCACCTGGGTGACCGCGACGCCGAGGGCGGCGAAGACGTGCGCCATCTCGCAGGCGACGTACCCGCCGCCGATGACGGCCATCCGGGGTGGCATCGAGTCGAGCCGCATCACCGTGTCGGAGGTGTGCACCCCGTGCTCGGGCGCGGGAACACGCAGCCCGTCGACCTCCAGGCCCACCGGATGGCTGCCGGCCGCGACCACGACGCGCTCGGCGGTCACCTCCTCGCCGGTGGCCAGTGACAGCCGGCGCTTCCCGGTGAAGGTCGCGTGCGTGCGGTAGAGGGTGGTGTGCTGCTGGCCGAGGCGGTAGGCCTCGCCGCCGGCCGAGATCGGGTCGATCCGCCCGAAGATCCGGTCGCGGATGCCGGGCCAGTCCACCGTGGGCTCGGGGAAGGTGACACCGAGGCGGTGGGCCTCGTGGGCCTCGACGACCCGGTCGGCCGGCAGCACGAACATCTTGGTCGGGATGCAGCCGACGTTCAGGCAGGTGCCCCCGAAGGTGCCGCCCTCGACGATGGCGATGTCGAGGCCGTCGAGCTCGGGGGTGAGCAGCGAGTTGCCCGAGCCGCTGCCGATGATGACCAGGTCGTGGTGCGGCATGGGCGCCAGCGTAGGCGTCCGTCGTCCACAGGCCACCGGGCAGGCTGCCGGCATCCACAGGCCGAAGCGGCCGCTGTCGCGGCTCGGCCGCCGCAGGGAGGGTGGTCGCGTGGAGGGGAGAAGCCGATGGACGACAGACCGCCCGACGGTCGGATGCCGGTCAGGTCGCGGGCGCGCGGGCCCAGCGGCGTGCCCAGGAAGGAGGGCCCGTGGCGCAGCTGACGTGGTCCGACGCGGCCGAGCGGGCCCGGGTCCTGGCGGTCCGCGGTCGTCTGGCCGCTCAGGGGATGGACGAGCGGCGCGCCGCCCTGTCGCGCTCCGCCCTCGTGTGGTGGCAGGGCGAGGCGGCCGAGAGCTACCAGCGCCGCGTGCAGGACCGGGTCAACGCGCTGGCCGCCCTGTCGGCCCGGCTGGAGTCGCTGGCCCGGCTGGCCGACGACCTCGCGGCCGACGCCGAGCTGCTCGCCCAGGCAGAACGCGCGTCGCTGAGCGCAGGTGCGCAGCCGTGACGCGGCCGACCCGGGTGCGGTCCGAGTCCCTGGTGGCCACGGCCGTGCGGCTCGAGGCGCTGGCCGACGAGGTCCGCGACGACGCGCACGCACTCGCGGTGGTGGCGGCGCACGCCGGGCCCGGGCCCGTCCGCGGGCCCGGCGAGCTCGCGGTCCTGGCGCAGTGGGTTCGTCTGGAGGGCGAGGCGGCCGGAGTCGTGGGTCCAGCCGGGGCGTGGGGTGAGGGGCTCGCGCTGGAGGTGCTCGCCCTGCACCTGCGCGCAGCGGCACGGGTCTACGCGCAGGTAGAGGCCTCGGTGGCGGCGTTGATGGCGGGTGTCGCGGTCGGTGCAGACCTGGCGGCGCGCGGTGGCTGGCTGGGTGACGGGTCCACGGTGCCACGGGTGCGGGTGGTCGAGGCGACGCTGAAGGTCGACGCCGGCTCGGGCTTCCGTGGCGCGGCGGACCTGGTCGCCGCGGCCGAGGGGCTCGACGGCGGACGGGTCCGGGTCGTCGAGGTGGCGCGGGGCGACGGGGGGTCGGCCTGGGTGGTCATCGTGCCGGGCACCCAGGAGTGGTCCCCGCACCCCGGCGCGAACCCGTTCGACGTCACCACCGACGTGCGGGCCGTCACGGGCGACGCCACGCTGGCGGCCGCCGGCGTCGCCGCGGCGCTGGAGGTGGCTCGTGCCCGGGCCGGTGGGCGTTCGAGAGCAGGTGACCCGGTGGTGCTCGTCGGCCACAGCCAGGGCGGCATCCTGGCGGTGGCGCTCGCGAGTGATCCCGCGTTCGCGGGGCATAACCGGGTCACCCACGTCGTGACCACCGGCTCACCGGTCGCGCTCTTCCCGGTGCCGCCCGCCATCGCGGTGCTGTCCGTCGAGCGCGGCGACGACCCGGTGCCCCGGCTCGACCTCTCGCCCAACCCCGACCGCCCGTCGTGGGTCACGCTGCGCACCCCGAGCACGGGCCCGGTCGTCGACGTGGGCGCCCACCGGTTGGAGGGCTACGTCGCCACCCTGCGCGTGGCGGAGGCGGCGCCCCGCGGCACCATCGACGGGCTCGACGCCTGGCAGGCGTCGGCGGGCGGGGTGCTCGGCCGTCCGGTGCGCTCGGTGTCCGAGGTGGCCATCGAGCGTGCACGCGTGCCGGAGCAGCATCCGCGGCGACGCCAGAGGTGACCGTGACACCTGACACCCGACGCCAGACGTGACCGTGACACGTGACACCTGACACCTGACACCTGACGTGACCGTCGCACCCTTCGGTGGGAGGGAGCCGGGACGTGGTGGCCTTCGACGTCGCCCGACTCCGCGGGTGTCGGTGCGCATGCCGCGTCCGGGCCACACGTGGGTGGCACGCTCCACCCCGGAGCGCCGAGTCCGGCGGCCAGGCCGACCGGATCATCGAGGCCCAGCAGCCGGTGAGCCGCCGAGCCGGGGGAGTCGTCGCCACTGCCGCGGCGGTCCTGCCCCTCGGCAGTGGCAGACTTCCGGCCGTGAACCCGTCCCAGGCGCTGGCGACCGTGCTCGTCGACGAGCTGGTCAGGAACGGCGTCCGGGAGGTCGTGCTCTGCCCCGGGTCCAGGTCGGCCCCGCTGGCGTACGCCGTGCTCGCCGCCGAGCGCGCCGGGAGGCTGCGGCTGCACGTGCGGGTCGACGAGCGCAGCGCCGGCTTCCTCGCCCTCGGTCTGGCCCACGGCTCCGGTGCACCTGTCGCCGTGATGACGACCTCCGGCACCGCGGTCGCCAACCTGCACCCCGCGGTGCTCGAGGCCCACCACGCCGGCACCCCACTGGTCGTCGTCAGCGCCGACCGCCCCCACGAGCTGCGCGGCACCGGTGCCAACCAGACCACGGTGCAGGCCGGCATCTTCGGGGCGAGCACCCGCTACGCGGTCGACATGCCAGCACCGGTCGCCCGCCCCGGGCTCGGGCCGTTCTGGCGCAGCACGGTCTGCCGGGCGGTCGCCGCGGCTACCGGTGCCGCCGGCGGTCTGCCCGGGCCGGTGCA
>JBJMHU010000184.1:0-9258 GCA_045807225.1 Ornithinibacter sp.
AGGCGGCCGGGCTTGCCGGTTGCGGAGAGATTGAAGAACGCCGTCTGGTCGGAGACGCGGGCGGCCTGCTGCATGTTGTGCGTGACGATGACGACCGTGTAGCGATCCTTCAGCTTCTCGATCAGGTCCTCGATCGCCAGCGTCGAGATCGGGTCGAGGGCCGAGCAGGGCTCGTCCATCAGCAGCACCTGCGGGTTCACCGCGATCGCCCGCGCGATGCACAGCCGCTGCTGCTGCCCCCCGGACAGGCCGGCGCCCGGCTTGTCGAGCCGGTCCTTGACCTCGTTCCACAGGTTCGCGCTCTTCAGCGAGCGCTCCACGACCTCGTCGAGCTGCTTCTTGCCCTTCATCCCGTTGAGCCTCAGCCCGGCGGCGACGTTGTCGCGGATCGACATGGTCGGGAACGGGTTGGGCCGCTGGAACACCATGCCCACCGTGCGCCGCACGGCCACCGGGTCCATCGACGACGCGTAGAGGTCCTGGTCGTCGAGCATCACCGACCCGTGCACGCGCGCCCCCGGGATCACCTCGTGCATCCGGTTGAGGGTGCGCAGCACGGTCGACTTGCCACACCCGGAGGGCCCGATGAACGAGGTGACGGAGCGCGGCTCCACCGTCATCGTCACGCCCTCGACGGCCTTGAAGTCGCCGTAGTAGATGTCGAGGTCCTTGACGTCGATGCGCTTGGCCATGGTGTCGGGTGCCTTCTGTCGTTTCTCGGATGCCGTTGGGCGGGGTGCGGGTCGGAGTGGCGGTGACGCCGGGTCAGCTCTTGACCTTGCTGAAGCGGCCGATGAACCGGCCGAGCAGGTTGAGCACGAAGATGAGCAGGATCAGGGTGAGGGCAGCGCCCCACACCCGGTCGACGGCCGGCTGGAGGTTCTCGCCACGGTCGTTGTTGATCATGCTGGGCAGCGTCGCCATCAGGCCGCCGAACAGGTCGCTGGCGATCACCTTGGTGTACGGGCCGAGGATGATCAGCGGGGCGGTCTCACCCATGACGCGCGCCAACCCCAGCAGGATGCCGGTGACGATGCCCGAGAACGCCGTTGGGAGAACCACCTTCAGGATGGTCTTCCACTTCGGCACGCCGAGTGCGTACGACGCCTCGCGCAGCTCGTTGGGCACCAGCTTGAGCATCTCCTCCGTGGAACGGACCACGGTGGGGATCATCAGGATGACCAGCGCCAGGGCCACCGCGAACGGCACCCGCTGCAGGCCGATGGTCGAGACCCACAGCGCGTAGATGAACAGGGCGGCGACGATCGAGGGGATTCCGGTGAGGATGTCGACCATGAACGAGACGACCCGGGCCAACCGGCCACGGCCGTACTCCACGAGGTAGACGGCCGTGAAGACCCCGATCGGCACCGAGATCACCGCCGTCACCAGTGCGAGCAGCAGCGTCCCCTGGATGGCGTGCGCCGCACCGCCGCCCACGCGCCGCGGCGTGATGCCGGCCTGGGAGTTCGTCCACCACTGCGACTCGAGCAGCATCTGGCCGCCCTTGAGGATCGTGGCGCCGAGGATCCAGACCAGCGGCACCACGGCGATGAAGAACGCTGCCCACATCACGACGCGCGCGAGGATGTCCCTGGCGGCCCGGGAGGACGACTTCGACGCGAGCTCGGGCCGCGCCGGCCGGGCCGGCGGAGCGGTCGTGCTGGTGTCGAGCTGCACGGTGCTCATTCGGTGAAGGCCTTCCTGCGCTCGATGACGATGCGGGCGATCGCGTTGACGGCGAAGGTGAGCACGAACAGCATCAGGCCGGCGGCGATGTAGGCGCCGGTCTTCTGCGGGCTGTCGAACTCGCTTGCGCCACTGGCGATCCGGGAGGCGAAGGTCGAGCCGCCGTTGAACACCGACCAGGTCCAGCCGGCCGTGGAGTTCAGGCCGGAGAGGAGGATGACGACGGCGAGCGTCTCACCCAGGGCCCGCCCGAGGCCCAGCATCGAGGCGCTGATGATGCCGGGCCTGCCGAAGGGCAGCACCGCCGTGCGGATCATCTCCCAGTGGGTCGCCCCCAGCGCCAGCGCGCCCTCCTTGTGGGCGGTCGGCACCTGCTGGAACACCTCGCGCGAGATCGCGGTGATGATCGGCAGCACCATGATGGCCAGGATCAGGCCGGCGAAGGCGAGGGTGCTCTTCGCGCTCACCCCGGCGTCGCCGAAGAACGGCACCCAGCCGAAGGTCCTGGTCAGGAACTCCTGGAACGGCGTGAAGTACTGCCCGGCGATGGTCAGGCCCCAGAAGCCGTAGACGATCGACGGCACGGCGGCCAGCAGGTCGATGGTGGCGGCGGCCGGTCCGCGCAGCCACCCCGGCGCGTACTGGGTGAGGAACAGCGCCACGGCCACGCCGAGCGACACTGCGATGAGCATCGCGATGACCGAGGTGACCGCCGTCGCCCAGAACATGTCGAGGATGCCGAAGCGCGGCTCGGTGCCGCTGGGCACCCACTCCCGGGACGTCAGGAAGTTGACGTTGTTGTTGAGCAGCGCGGGCACGGCCTGGATGACGAGGAACGTGCCGATCAGGGCGACGATGCCGACGACGAGGATGCCGGCCCCCTTGGCGAGCCCGCCGAAGACCCGGTCCCCCAGGCGGCCGGTGGAGGCGCCGTCACCGGCCAGCGGCTCCCGGCCGTGTGGCCCGGGTGACTCGTCGACCAGGTTGCGGCCGGTGATCGTGGGTGTCACGGCGGGTCGCCCTTCTCGTGGTGCGGGGGGCGGGCCGGGTCGCGGCCCGCCCCCGTGGGTCGGTCGGCGCCTGCGCGCCGTTGGGTGCGCGTCAGGACAGGGCCGAGATGGCGCTGGCCACCTCGGACTGGACCGAGGCCGGCAGCGGCGCGTAGCCGATCTCCTCGAGGCTCTTCTGGGTCTCCGGCGAGGCGAAGTGGGTCAGGAACGCCTTGATGTTCGCGGCCTTGGTGGCGTCGCTGTTCTTGGAGCACACGATCTCGTAGGTGACCAGCAGGATCGGGTAGGCCCCGGCCTCCTTGGTGGTGTAGTCGAGCTTGAGGCGCAGGTCGTTGCCCTCACCGTCCTTGGTGGCGGCCTCGACGGCCTTGCCGACGCTCTCGGCGGTCAGCTCGACGGCTCCGCCACCGTTGTCGACCTGGGCGATGCTCAGGTCGTTGTCCTTGGCGTAGCTCCACTCGACGTAGGTGATGCCGCCGTCGGTCGACTTCACGCCCTCGGCGACGCCGGCCGACTTCTCCTTGCCCTCGCCCTTGCCGCTCCACACCTTGGCCGGGTCGGCGGTCCACGCGTCCGGAGCCGCGGCGTTGAGGTACTTGGTGAAGTTCTCCGTGGTGCCCGACTCGTCGGAGCGGAAGAAGACCTTGATGGCGGTCGCGGGGAGGGTGACGCCCGGGTTGATCGCGGCGATGGCGGGGTCGTTCCAGGTGGTGATCTTGCCGTTGAAGATGTCAGCGGCCACCGCGGGAGTGAGGACCAGCTTGTCGACACCCTTGACGTTGTAGGCGATCGAGATGGGTCCGGTCACCATCGGGATGTTCCATGCCGGGGAGCCGCAGGTCTTCGCGGCGGCGTCGGCCTCGATGACGCCGTCCTTCTCCACCGTCTTCAGCGCCGAGTCGGAGCCGGCGAAGTCGACCTGGCCGGCGATGAACTGCTTGATGCCCGCGCCTGAGCCGGTGGGGTTGTAGTTCACGGTGGCCTTCGGGCACTTCTCGAGGAAGCTGGCGGCGGCCTCCTCGAAGGCGTTCTTCTGCGCCGAGGAGCCCTCGGCGTTCAGGGTGCCCTCGAAGCACCCGGCGGAGGCGGCGGAGCCGGTGGAGCCGGTGGCGGAGGAGCCGGGGTCGGCGGCGGCGTTGTTGTCGGAGCCGCAGCCCGCGAGGGCGATCGAGCCGACCAGGGCGAGAGCCGCCACCTGGCCGAGACGGGTGTTCTTCACTGTGTGTACCTCTCGGAGGACAAGGGTCAGGGAGGCGGGCGACGCTGCCCGACAGGAGTGAAGGTAGGGAGGCCGGGTGACGCGACTGCCCGCAGCGGGTGAACGCACCGTGAACGGCATCCGGACATTCGTGGTCCGGACGGTCAGGAACAGGTAGCCGACACCTCCGGCGATGCCATGGATGCCGGTGCCGCGCGGGGGCGCCGTGGGCTCGGCACGGCGGCCCTCAGGGGCGGTGGCGCTCCACGGCGACGACCCGCGCGGTGTCACCGGTGCCGACGACGTGGCAGACCAGCGCCTCGCCCTTCTCGAGCCGGTCGTCGCGGGCCTCCGCGAACTCCTCCACGACCTCGACGGACCCGGCGGCGTCGAGGTCGAGGCGAGGGGCCAGGTCGTCGAGCAGCGCCGGGACCACCGGGCCGTGGGTGCACAGCAGGGCGGGCTCACCCCGCTCGAGCAGGCGCGCGAGGTGCCGGTGGGCCTTGCGTGGTGCGGCGTCGAAGCCCTCCTCGGACAGTGCCGAGCGGGTGCGCAGCCGCACGCCGGCGGACACGGCATACGGCTCGACGGTGCGCAGGCAGCGCTCGGAGGGCGAGGTGACCACCCGGGTCACGCCGTAGGAGGTGAGCACCGCGCTCAGCGCGACCGCCCGGGCCCGGCCCACGTCGTCGAGCGGACGCTTGGTGTCTTTCGTGCCGCCCCACTTCTCGCGGGCGACCGCGTGGGCGTGCCGCACCACGACGAGCGGCCAGGTGTCGAGCCGGTCGGTCTGCTGCAGCCGCACCAGCGCCAGCAGCTGGTCGCGGTCGCGGGCGTAGTCGAGGCGGGCGTGCGCCTCGGGCACCGGGAGCCAGACCACCTCGTCGATCTCGTTGAGCAGGTGCCCCTCCCCGCCGGTGACCCGGGCCGACCAGTAGCGCACCACCTTGTCGTCGGGGGTGCCGTCGCGGCCGAGGAGGGTGTAGCGCGCCTCGGGGAGCGGCGGGCCGAGCCGCACGACCAGGCCGGTCTCCTCCTCGGTCTCGCGCACGGCCGCCACCGCCCAGTCCTCACCGGGGTCGAGCTTGCCCTTGGCCCAGGACCAGTCGTCGTAGCGAGGGCGGTGCACGATGGCCACCTCGAGGGCGCCGTCGACGAGCCGCCACGGCAAGGTCCCCGCCGCCGGGATCTTCATGTCGTGCCCCCGGCCGACTCGGTCACCGGCGGCGGGCCTTGCGGCGCCGCTTCGCGTGCATCTCGATGAGGTCGGCCTGCAGGTCGGTGCGCGGGTTGCCGTCGTCGTCGAGGTGGTGGCGCATCCACCGGCCGTCGCCGCCGAGCTTCCAGTGCGAGTACTCGTCGCTCATGCCGCGCTCCATGAGCGACTCGAGATCGGCGAGGTGGCGCGGGTCGACGAGCCGCACCAGCGCCTCGACGCGGCGGTCGAGGTTGCGGTGCATCATGTCGGCGCTGCCGATCAGCGCGACGGTGTCGCCGCCGGCGCCGAACAGGAACACCCGCGAGTGCTCGAGGAAGCGGCCGAGGATCGAGCGCACCTCGATGTTCTCGGACAGCCCGGGAACGCCCGGCCGCAGCGCGCAGATGCCGCGCACCCACAGCTGCACCTTCACCCCGGCCTGCGAGGCGCGGTAGAGGGCGTCGATGAGCTGCTCGTCGACGATGGAGTTCAGCTTCCAGGCGATGTGCCCCGAGCCCGGCTGGCGCTGCTCGTGCTCGATCTCGGCGTCGACCAGGTCGATCAGCCCCGAGCGCACCGACCGGGGCGCGACGAGCAGGCGCTTGAACCGGCTGCGCGGGGCGATGCCCGAGAGCTGGTTGAACAGCCGGGTGAGGTCCTGGCCGACCTGGTCGTCGACGGTGAGCAGCCCGAGGTCCTCGTAGAGCCGGGCGGTCTTGGGGTTGTAGTTGCCGGTGCCGACGTGGCAGTAGCGGCGCAGCCCCTCGGCCTCCTGCCGGATGACGAGGCAGAGCTTCGCGTGCGTCTTCAGCCCGACGATGCCGTAGACGACGTGCACCCCGGCGTGCTCGAGCTTGCGCGCCCACGAGATGTTGTTCTGCTCGTCGAAGCGGGCCTTGATCTCGACGACCGCGAGCACCTGCTTGCCGGCCTCGGCAGCATCGATGAGGGCGTCGATGATGGGCGAGTCGCCGCTGGTGCGGTAGAGCGTCTGCTTGATGGCGAGCACCCGCGGGTCGACAGCGGCCTGCTCGATGAACGCCTGCACCGACGTCGAGAACGAGTCGTAGGGGTGCTGGAGCAGGATGTCCTGCTTGCGGATCGATGCGAAGATGTCGCGGGCCTTGGCGCTCTCGGTGGGCGCGAGGTCGGGGTTGGTGCGGGCGACGAACGGGTCGAAGTGCAGGTCGGAGCGCTCGAGGTCGGCGATGACGTTGAGCGCCCGCAGGTCGAGCGGGGCGGGAAGGCGGTAGACCTCGGACCCGGCGACGCCGAGCTCTCGGACCAGCAGGTCCATGACGTGCTCGTCCATGTCGGCCTCGACCTCGAGGCGCACCGGGGGCCCGAACCGGCGCCGGGTGAGCTCGCGCTCGAGCGCGGTGAGGAGGTTCTCGGCGTCGTCCTCCTCGACCTCGAGATCCTCGTTGCGGGTGACCCGGAAGGTGAAGTGCTCGCGCACCTCCATGCCCGGGAAGAGGTGGTCGAGGTGCGCCGAGATGACGTCCTCCAGCGGCACGAACCGGGTGTCGTACATGTCCGCCAGCGGCGACTCGTCGGGCCCGGGCTGCACGCGCAGCAGCCGGGGCAGCACCGGCGGCACCTTGACCCGCGCGAAGTGCTCCTTGCCGGTGCGCGGGTTGACGAGCACCACGGCCAGGTTGAGCGAGAGCCCCGAGATGTAGGGGAACGGGTGGGCGGGGTCGACGGCCAGCGGCGTGAGCACCGGGAAGAGCCGGGCGGTGAACATCGCGGCGAGCCGGTCGCGCTCGTCGTCGGACAGCTCGTCCCACCGCACGATCGTGATGCCCTCCCCCTCGAGCGCCGGCCGCACCTGCTCGCCGTAGACCCGGGCCTGCATCGCCAGCAGCTCGTGGGCCACCAGCGAGATCTGCTCGAGCACCTCGCGCGGCTCGAGCCCGGAGGCCGACCGCACGGCGATGCCGGTGGCGATGCGGCGCTTGAGGCCGGCCACCCGCACCATGAAGAACTCGTCGAGGTTCGAGGCGAAGATCGCGAGGTAGCGGGCCCGCTCGAGCAGCGGCACGTTCTCGTCGGCGGCCAGCTGCAGCACCCGCTCGTTGAACTGCAGCCAGGAGATCTCGCGGTCGAGGAACCGGTCGCCCTGCAGGGTGATGTCGGGTTCCGTCGCGGGCTCCGAACCCGCGGGCCGACCGACGAACCGGCCGTTGGCCGCGCGTGGTTGGTGGGTGCGGGTCTCGGTGGCCGCGGCGCTCGCGATGGAGACCTCGCTGACGATGCTCGCGTCGGCCGCGGCGTCCGCAGCGGCATGGCTGGCTGACCTCAGCTCGTGGACCTCGGCACTCGGGTTCGCCGTCATGAGCCAATCCTGTCAGGTCGTGGCAAGGGTGTACTGCCCGTCGACGGCTGCGTCGGTGAATCCGAGCCGTTCGTAGGTGCGCCGGGCGGCCGTGTTGTCGCCGTCGACGTAGAGCTCGACCTCGCGCAGGCCGGCCCGGGCGAGGTGCGCGAGCCCGAGCCGGGTGACCGGTCCGCCGAGCCCGCGGCCCTGGTGCACGGGGTCGACCCCGACCACGTAGACCTCACCGGAGCGCGACCCTTCCTCGACCTTGGTCCAGTGGAAGGCGACCACCTGCCCGCTCGAGTCCTCGACGACCAGCAGCAGCCCTGCGGGGTCGAACCAGGGCTGGGCCATCCGCTCGTGCAGGTCGGCGACGGTCAACCGGCCCTGTTCCGGATGCCGTGCGAACGCGGCCGCGTTGAGCGCCACCCAGGTCTCGTCGTCACGGCCGGGCTGGAAGGCACGCACCGAGAACCCCTGCGGAAGAACCGGGTCCGCGGCGTCCGCGTCGGTGAGGGGGCGCGTCATCAGGTGCAGGCTGCGGGTCATTGCGAGCCCGGCGGTGCGAGCGAGGGCGTCGGCCGCCGGCAGCATGCCGTGCGCCCACACGCTTCGGGCGCCCTCGGCGAGGGCCGCGTCGAGCAGTGCCCGCCCGTGGCCGCGACGCCGGGCCGGTGGGTCGACGACCAGCTCGGCGACGGCATCCGGCGTGCCCGCCCCGGCCACCTGCGCGTACCCGACGACGGTGTCGGTGTCGTCGAGCCGCAGCAGGTGCACGACGCCCCGACGGGCTGGGCCGACGGCGAGCCGGAACGCCTCTGAGACCGCGCCCACCCCGTCGGCCGCCTCCGCACGTGACCACAGCGCCCGCAGCCCGGATGCCGTGTCGTCACCCACCTCGAGGACGCGCTCGGTGCGCGCCACGTCAGGCCTCGAGCTCGGAGAAGGAGTCGGCGACCTCGGGCACGAACCGGTAGCCGACGTTGCGCACGGTGCCGATCAGCACCTCGTAGTCGGTGCCGAGCTTGGCGCGCAGCCGGCGCACGTGCACGTCGACGGTGCGGGTGCCGCCGAAGTAGTCGTAGCCCCACACCTCCTGGAGCAGCTGCTGGCGGCTGAACACGCGGCCGGGGTGCTGGGCCAGGAACTTCAGCAGCTCGAACTCCTTGAAGGTGAGGTCGAGGTGGCGCTTGCCGATCTTGGCGGTGTACGTCGCGTCGTCGACGACCACCTCGCCCGAGCGGATCACGTGCGCCTCGGGATCGGCCGCCTCGCGCTTGGCCACCAGCCGGCCGATGGAGAGCTTGATGCGGGCCTCGAGCTCGGCCGGACCGCAGGTGTGCAGCACCACGTCGTCCATCCCCCAGTCGTGGGTGACGACGGCCAGGCCGCCCTCGGTGACCACGAGCAGGACGGGTACGTCGGAGCCCGTGGTGCGGATCAGCCGACACAGGTCGCGGGCGTGGGCAAGGTCCTGGCGCCCGTCGACGAGGACCAGGTCGGAGTCGGGGGCCTCGAGCAGCGCGCTTCCCTCGGCGGGCAGGATCTTGACCTGATGGCCGAGCAGGGCGAGCCCGGGGAGCACCTCGGCCGAGGGCTGGAGCGCGTTGGTCAGCAGCAGCAGGGTGCTCATCAGGGTCGCCTCCCGCGGTGAAGGTCGGACCGAGGCGCAGCGCTGGGCTCCGGTGGAGAGGTCAACAATAGGTAACCCGGCGTACACATTGGAAGGTTCCAATCGGTGGTTGAGACGAACATCATCCGGGTCCGTTACTGGGCCGCCGCAAAGGCGGCCGCTGGAGTGGACTCAGATGAACTCCCGGTCTCAGGCCCGCTGACCCTCGCC
>JBJMHU010000185.1:0-4525 GCA_045807225.1 Ornithinibacter sp.
CGAGGCGACCTCGGCGTCGAGATGCCGCTCGAGGAGGTGCCCCTGGTGCAGAAGCGTGCGTGCGAGATCGCCCGCCGCCGCGCCAAGCCGGTCATCGTCGCCACCCAGGTGCTCGAGTCGATGATCGAGAACAGCCGTCCGACCCGCGCGGAGGCCTCGGACGCCGCGAACGCCGTGCTCGACGGCGCCGACGCGCTCATGCTCTCGGGCGAGACCAGTGTCGGCAAGCACGCGTTCGCGGCGGTGCGCACCATGGCGCGGATCATCGAGAACACCGAGGACCACGGGCTGCACCGCATCCGCCCGCTCGGAACCCGCCCGAACTCCAAGGGTGGGGCGGTCACGGCCGCGGCGGCCGAGATCGGCGAGCTGCTCGGGTGCACGTACCTCATCACCTTCACCACGAGCGGCGACTCCACCCGCCGACTGGCGCGGGTGCGCCCGCGCATCCCGATGCTGGCGTTCACCCCCAACCAGTGGACCCGCAGCCAGCTCGCGCTGACCTGGGGTGTCGAGACCTTCCTCGTCGACGACGCCCGGCACACCGACGAGATGGCGATGCAGGTCGACGAGGTGCTGCTGGCCGCTGGCCGGGTCGTCGAGGGCGACAACGTGATCATCGTCGCCGGATCGCCCCCCGGCATCCCGGGCTCCACCAACGCCCTGCGCGTGCACCGCATCGGGGACGCCAAGAACCGCGTCGCGCCCGCGTACAGCGACATCAAGACGGCGGCGCCGGAGGTCGGGGTGCTCCGTCGCTAGACTGACGGCGCCCCGGCCGGGGTGGTGGAATGGCAGACACGGAGGACTCAAAATCCTCTGCCCGCGAGGGCATGCGGGTTCGAGTCCCGCTCCCGGCACATGAGTGAGACCACGCCCCCGGCGGCCCCCTCGTCCACCAAGCGCGTCCTCGTGGCCGAGGACGAGGCGATCATCCGCCTCGACCTCGCCGAGATGCTCGGCGAGGCCGGCTACGACGTCGTCGGCCAGGCCGGTGACGGTGAGCAGGCGGTCGCCATGGCGCTCGACCTGAAGCCCGACATCGTCATCATGGACGTCAAGATGCCGGTCATGGACGGCATCACCGCCGCCGAGCAGATCGGCAAGGAGCGCATCTGCCCGGTGGTGATGCTCACGGCGTTCAGCCAGACCGAGCTCGTCGAGCGGGCCCGCGACGCCGGCGACAATGCCTACGTCGTCAAGCCCTTCACGGCCAGCGACGTCACCCCCGCGCTCGACATCGCCCTGTCGCGCTGGAGCGAGCTGAAGGCGCTCGAGGCAGAGGTGGCCGACCTCGGCGACCGGCTCGCGACGCGCAAGGCCGTCGACCGCGCCAAGGGCGTGCTGATGGCCAAGCTGAAGATCAGCGAGGCCGACGCCTTCCGGTGGATCCAGAAGACCGCCATGGACCGGCGGATGGGCATGCGCGAGGTCGCGGACGCCGTGGTCGCCGGCATGGAGAAGGCCTGAGGTTTCCGCGGCCGACCGACGGGTGGGACGAGGGATGGCGTGTGGCTGCCTGTCGGGGGTGTGAACCAGCCACTGCCCATCCCTGGCAGGTGAGGCGTCAGGACCTCAGCGCAGCCAGACGACGACCTGGGTGAGCAGGGGAGCGACGAGCAGGGCGGGCAGCATGTCGCCCACGGGCACGTCGCGGATGCGCAGCAGCCGCAGCCCGATGCCGGCCAGCAGCAGCCCGCCGGTGGCGGTGAGCGCGGAGATGTGGGCCTCGGGCACCAGGCCGCCGAGCAGCACGCCGAAGAGCGTGAGCACCCCTTGCACCACGAGCACCGACACGGCCGACATCATCACCCCGACACCGAAGCTGGCGGCGAACGCCATCGCGGCGAACCCGTCGAGCACCGACTTCAGCGCCAGCTGGTCGATGCCGCGGCCCAGGCCGTCGTTGAGCGACCCGAGGATGGTCAGCGGCCCGACGCAGAACAGCAGGGATGCCGTGAGCCACCCCTCGATGAACCGTTCCCTCGCAGCGGAGTCGGTGCCCCCCTCCGTGCGGGAGCGCCGGGCCACCCAGCCCTGGATGCGGCCGGCGAGGCCCTCGAGCCGGTCCTCGATGCGCAGCGCCGACCCGGCGATGGACCCGATGAGCAGGGCCCCCAGCACGATGAGCAGCGGGAAGCCGGCGCCGACCGCGTCGCGCAGCGCGGGGTCGGTGACCGCGACGGCTGACAGGCCCGCGACGAGCAGCGTGACCAGGCCCAGCACGTCGGT
Source organism: Ornithinibacter sp. (assembly GCA_045807225.1). Lineage (GTDB taxonomy): Bacteria > Actinomycetota > Actinomycetes > Actinomycetales > Dermatophilaceae > Fodinibacter. The sequence continues at coordinate 2,233 of JBJMHU010000185.1, forward strand.
GACCACTGATCTGGTGTGCTCGCGCAGCCGGTGGCCGACCAGCATCCCCAGACCCGAACCGATGATGACCGTCACCACGTTGAGGAGGGTCCCGAAACCGGGGAACAGCGAGGTCACCGTGCCACCCTACGGGGTGGTTCAATGCTCATCTATCCGGGTCCCGAGCCCCGCCCGAGAGGGGTAGGGTCGGGTCCGCGCAGGTGCGGCTCCGGCTTGTGCCGGGCGTCGCGTGCTGCCCACGAAGGCTCACGACGTGACTCATGACGGAGGTGCTGTGGCCAGGCGAACGGTTGACGTGGTGCCGGTGGACCGGGACGACCTTCAGGACGTCACGGGTCTCTGGCTGGCCGCGCGGGTCGACTCCGGCTCCAGCAAGGAGGCCGCCAACCGGTGCGTCACCGACGGTCGGCTGTCGACGGCGCTGTGCCGGCCGGGAGTCCAGGCGTTCGTGGCCCGGCTCGACGGCGAGGCGGTCGGCTACGCCATCACCACCGAGAACCCGTTCGGGCTCAGCCCCCAGGCCGAGCTGGCCATCGAGCAGCTCTGGGTCGGTCCCGACGCCCGCCGCCACGGGGTGGCCAAGGCCCTGATCGCCGCGGTGCTGTCCACGGCCGAGCGCTCGGGCTGCGAGCTGGTCGTCTCCAACGTGCCCACCACCAGCCGCGACGCCAACCGGTTCTTCGCGCGGCTCGGGTTCTCCTCGGTCATCGTGCGCCGCATCGTCTCGACCGGCCAGCTGCGCCGCAAGCTCACGCCCGAGGGGGTCGAGACCGGCCACGAGCTGCTCCGCCGTCGCCGGTCGCTGCGCAGCCGCGCGTTCACGGCATCCTCGCGCCCGGTGGTCTAGGGGCGCTCAGGCGCCCGGCGCGGCATCCCGGATCAGGCACGTGATCCGGCTGGTGCAGATCCGCTTCCCGTCCTCGTCGGTCACGATCACCTCGTAGCAGGCCAGGGTGCGACCCAGGCTGATCGGCGTGGCGATGCCGGTGACCAGCCCCGAGCGGGCCGCGCGGTGGTGGGTGGCGTTGATGTCGAGCCCGACGACGGCCTTTCCCGGACCGGCGTGCAGGGCGGCACCGAAGGAGCCGAGGGTCTCCGCGAGCACCACGGACGCGCCGCCGTGCAGCAGGCCGTAGGGCTGGGTGTTGCCCGCGACCGGCATGGTCGCGACGAGCCGCTCGGGGGTCGCCTCCACCATCTCGATGCCCATCCGCTGCATCAGGGAGTCGGGGTTCATCGCCTGCATGGCGGAGACTCCGGCCGCCAGGTCGGGGCGGCCGGCGGGGGTCGGGTCCGGGGCGTCGAGGGTGTCAGGGGTGTCGGTCATGGTGGCTAGGGTGTCACGCGTGAAGCTCCTCCTCCTCGACGGACACTCGTTGGCCTACCGAGCCTTCTTCGCCCTCCCCGTCGAGAACTTCTCGACGAGCACCGGCCAGCACACCAATGCCGTCTACGGCTTCACCTCGATGCTGATCAACGTGCTGCGGGATGAGCAGCCGACCCACCTCGCGGTGGCGTTCGACGTCGGCCGGCAGACGTTCCGCAGCGAGATCTACGCCGAGTACAAGGCCAACCGGTCGGAGAGCCCCACCGACTTCCGCGGCCAGGTGAGCCTGATCCAGGAGGTGCTCGCCGCGCTGCACATCCCGGTGATCACCGCCGAGGGCTACGAGGCCGACGACGTCATCGCCACCCTCACCGTGCAGGCGGTGGAGCACGGCATGGACGTGCTCATCGCGACCGGCGACCGCGACGCGCTGCAGCTGGTCAACGACCACGTGACCGTCCTCTACCCGCGCAAGGGCGTCTCCGACCTGACCCGGTTCACCCCGGAGGAGGTCGAGACCAAGTACGGGCTGTCGCCGGCGCAGTACCCGGACTTCGCGGCGCTGCGCGGCGACCCGAGCGACAACCTGCCCAGCATCCCGAGCGTGGGGGAGAAGACGGCGGCCAAGTGGGTCCGCGAGTACGGCTCCCTCGAGGCGCTGGTCGACCAGGTGGACACGGTCAAGGGCAAGGTCGGCGACGCCCTGCGCGCCCACCTGGCCTCCGTGCTGCAGAACCGGCGGCTCACCCAGCTCGACCGGGCGGTGCCCCTCGAGCTGGGGCCGGCCGACCTCGCCGTCGCCCCCTGGGACCGCAACGAGGTGCACACCCTCTTCGACAACCTGCAGTTCCGGGTGCTGCGCGACCGGCTCTTCGCCACGCTGACCAGCGCCGAGCCCGAGGTCGAGGGCGGCTTCGACGTCTCGGTCGACCGGGTGCCCGCCGGGCAGCTCGCCGCGTGGCTCGA
>JBJMHU010000186.1:0-11334 GCA_045807225.1 Ornithinibacter sp.
TGGGACAACGCCGATAATCCACATTATGTCAACTGCTGCGATGGCGCTGGCGTCGCTTGGCCCTGCGCCACTCCCCTCGGCCTCGAGCCCAGGTGCCGGCCGAGCCACCCGCCACGGCGCGGCCCACCACGTGCGGCGACCCCCGGGGACGATGCTCCGGGGATCGCCGTGTGCCGATGGCCGGCGCTCAGCCGCGCAGCGCCTGGGCCAGCTCGCGGAAGTCCTCGACCAGCGTGGACATGTCCTCGTCGGTGGTGACGAGCGACACCAGCCACTGCTCGTCGAGGCCGGGCGGCGTGAGGATGTGCCGGTTGACGCCCCAGAGCCAGGACAGCTCCGCGAGCGCGAAGTCGGTGGCCTTGTAGTCGCGGTAGTTGCGCACCGGCGTGGTGGACCAGGTGACGCACCCCTTGACCCCGAGCCCGACGGTGTGGGCGGGCAGCTCGTACTCGTCGATGATGGCGTCGATCGCCTGCAGGGCCCGCACGTTGACGGCCTCCGCCTCGGCGAGCGCCTCCCGGGTGCAGATCTCGTCGACCGCGCGGGCCGCCGCCATCACCAGCGGGTTGCCGTTGTAGGTGCCGAAGTGGGCCATCCGCCCGTCGACGACGACCTCCATGACCTCGCGCTTGCCGCCGAAGGCCGCCAGCGGCAGGCCGCCGCCGATCGACTTGGCCAGGGTGATCAGGTCGGGGGTGACGCCCAGGCGCTGGGCCGCACCCGCATAGCCGGCGGTGAGGCCGGTCTTGACCTCGTCGAAGATCAGCACGACGCCGTGGGCATCGCAGGCGGCCCGCACCGCGGCGAGGTAGCCCTCGTCGGGCACGACGATCGAGAGGTTCTCGATCACCGGCTCGACGACCAGCGCCGCGATCTGGCTGCCGTGCTCGGCGAGCACCCGGTCGAGCTGCCCCAGGTCGTTGTAGGCGATGACGTGCACCGTGCCGGCCTCGACGTCGAAGGGCACCTGCGGGGTCGGCGCGTCGGCCGGCCCGATCTCGTCGAGCCCGGGCTTGACCGACACCTGCAGCGCGTCGTAGCCGCCGTGGTAGCCGCCCTCGATCTTGATGATCGCCTTGCGCTCGGTGTAGGCCCGCGCGCAGCGGATGGCGTACATCAGCGACTCGGTGCCCGAGTTGGTGAACCGGATCATGTCGAGCTGGAACCGGTCGCAGAACCGCTCGCTCATCTCGGTGGCCTGTGGCGACGGCGTCACGAACAGCGTGCCCGTGTCGGTCAGTGCCTCGGTGACCTTCTGCACGACGTGCGGGTTGAGGTGGCCGACGAGCATCGCGCCGAAGCCCATGGACAGGTCCAGCAGCCGGTTGCCGTCGACGTCGGTGAGCCAGGCGCCGCGGGCCGACGCGATGGAGATCGGGTAGGGCTCCCAGTGCTGGAAGGAGCTGGTGACCCCCAGCGGCAGCGTCTTGCCCGCCCGCTCGTTGTGGGCTCGCGACTCCCCCGACCACGAGGTGAACCGCGCCCACTCGGCGGCCAGCAGCCGTTCGACGACCTCGGGGTCGACCGGCCGCGTGCGCTCGGGCAGGCGGCGGTAGGTGCCGGGGTCGTGGACGGGTACGGGAGGTGCGGTCTGCAGCTGGTCGGTCATCGGGTGCCTCCTCCCCCACCCGTACGGGTGGGGACACGGTCAGTGGGTTCGGATATCACTCGGGATCACCCTACCTGCCTTCGGATTCCGCTGCCAACCCCGGATCTGACGACCGGAACCGCGTTCATCCGGACTGCGCAAAGATCACCTCATCGGTCGAGACGACGTCGCCGCGCCGCCCCGGGGCGCTGGCCCACGACCAGTAGAGGTTGGTGTGGCTGATCACCTGCTCGGGTGCCGGCGCACCGTACTCGGTGAGGTCCTCGGTGGTGTGCGCGTCACCGACCAGCGTGACGTCGTAGCCGCGCACCAGCGCCCCGTGCAGGGTGGCACGGATGCAGGCGTCACTCTGCGCACCGGTGACCACCACCCGCCCGACGCCCCGGGCAGCGAGCACCTCCTCGAGGTCGGTGGCCTCGAAGGAGTCGCCGTAGTGCTTCTGCACGACGGGCTCGCCCTCGGCCGGTGTGAGCTCGTCGACGATCTGCCAGTCGTCGCTGCCCTGCTCCAGGCCGTCGTCGGAGTGCTGGACCCACACGACCGGCACCCGCTCGGCGCGGGCCCGGTCGACCAGGCCGGCGATGTTGCCGACCACGCCGTCGCGGTCGTGGCCGCCCACGACGACCCCGTTCTGCACGTCGACGACCAGCAGCGCGGTCCTGGGGCGTCCGGAAAGTGTGGTCATGGTGCTCCCCTGTCCTCGTCAGCTGCGTGAAACCTTCGACTCCCACGCTAGGACGGCCCACCGACACCGAGCGCCCTGTGCAGCTGTCGCCGCACCACCGACCCGGGAATCACCGGGGTCGTCGTGTACGAGCTGGCCACGAAGCAGCACCTACGCTGGCCGCACCATGCAGTGCGACTACTTCGACGCCGGCCGGTGCCGCTCGTGCACCCTGATGGGCACCCCCTACGCCGACCAGCTCCAGGCCAAGCAGCAGCGGGCCGCCGCCGCCCTCGCGGACCTGGCGCCACGGCTGTCCTGGCTCGACCCGGCGCGCAGCCCCGCGTCGCACTACCGCAACAAGGCCAAGCTGGTGGTCGGCGGCCGGGCCGGACGCCCGACGCTCGGCATCCTCGACGAGCGTGGCCGTGGCGTCGACCTGCGCCGCTGCGGCCTCTACGAGCCGGGACTGGCAGCCACCTTCGACCCCCTGCACCGGTTCGTGGCCGACCTCGGGCTCGAGCCCTACGACGTGCCGGCCAGGCGCGGCGAGCTGAAGTACCTCATCGTCACGCACTCCCCCGATGGCGAGCACCTCCTGCGGTTCGTGCTGCGCTCGAAGCGCCACCTGCCCGTCCTGCGGGCCGCGCTCCCCCGCCTGCTCGCGGAGCTGCCGTCGGTGCGCGTGGTCACCGCGAACCTGCACCCGGACCACAAGGCCGTGCTCGAGGGCGACACCGAGCTGCCGCTGACCGACCAGGCGCTCCTGCCGATGCGGGTCGGCGACGCCACGCTGTTGCTCGGGCCGAGGTCGTTCTTCCAGACCAACACCTCGGTGGCCGCCGCGCTCTACCGCCAGGCCCGCCAGTGGGTCGACGACGCCGACCCCACCATCGTCTGGGACCTCTACTGCGGCGTGGGGGGCTTCGCCCTGCACGTGAGCGCACCGGGCCGTACGGTGCTCGGCGTCGAGACCTCCCCCGAGGCGGTCGACGCGGCCCGCTCCGCGGCCCGGCTCGCTGGGGATGCCGTCCAGTTCGTCGTGGGTGACGCCACCACCGCCGACCTCTCCCCCGCCCCCGACCTCGTGGTGGTCAACCCGCCGCGGCGCGGCATCGGCCCCGACCTCGCGCGCTGGCTCGACGGGTCCTCGGCTGGCCAGGTCGTCTACTCCAGCTGCAACGTCGACTCGCTGGCGCGCGACCTCGCAGCGATGCCGTCCTTCACGCCGGTCACCGGCCGCGTGTTCGACATGTTCCCGCAGACGCCGCACACCGAGGTCATGCTCCTGCTCGAGCGCCGCTGAGCGGCTGACCCGCGGCTACGGTGGGGCGATGTCGGACGCACGCAACTGGGACGCCGAGGGCAGCAGGCTGGCCGGGGAGGCCGCGGCTGACGGGGAGCCCACGCGGTGGTTCGAGGAGCTGTGGTCGGCCGCCGCACGCGACGAGGTCGACCTGCCGTGGGACCGGACCGCCCCCTATCCGCCGGTGCTCGCGCTGGTCGACGCCGCGGGCGACGCGCCCGGCCGGCACGCGGTCGTCGTGGGTGCCGGCCTCGGGGCGGATGCCGAGCTGCTCGCCTCCCGGGGCTACCGCACCGTCGCATTCGACCTCGCGCCGTCCGCCGTCGACCTCGCCCGGGCCCGGTACCCCCGGAGCGCTGTCGACTATCGCGTCGCCGACCTGCTCGACCTGCCCGCCGACCTGCTGGGCGCGTTCGACCTGGTCGTCGACGTCTTCACCGTGCAGGCCCTGCCCCGGCAGCTGCGCAGCCGTGCCGTCGACGGCATCCGCTCGCTGCTCGCCCCGGGCGGTGAGCTGCTCGCGGTGCAGTTCGTGCACGAGGACGACGCGCCCGAGGACGACGGGCCACCCTGGCTGGTCACCCGCGCGGAGATGGAGTCGTTCGCCGCCGGTGACGTGGCGCTCGTGTCGCTGAGCCGAGGGCCGCATCCGCTGCGCCCCGGTGGGCCCGACGCCTGGGTCGGTCTCTTCCGCCGCAGCGAATAGTGGCTGCGCCGTCAGAAGCCCAGCGCGAGACGTTCACGGTTACCGAACCGGTTGCGCCACAGGCTTTACGGCCTGCGGTCATCGCCCACGACCCAAACGTCGCGGGACCGCAGCAGCCGCACCGGGTGCATCACGACCGGTGCTCCCGACCGGGCGTCGAGATGGACCACCCGGCGACGGCGGATCGCGTGGCCCAGCGCGCGCACCGGGGGGTCGCCGACTACGTCAGACCGGTGCTCGAGCTGCTCCGAGAGGCCGAGCTCGAGCACGGCCACTCAGCACCCGGTGGGAGCACCTGACCGCCTGAGCATCCTGCGGGAAGCGAGTTCCTTAACCTTCCCTTGACGCACCATTAGTGTTCGCCGCCCCGCCCCTCCCTAGGCTCTGCAGTCTCCCGTCCCAGGATGGTGCCTCGTGGCCTCGAACTCCATCGGCGGACGGCGTCTGCGAGTCGGTCGCGGGGGTGGCGCAGCACGTCGTCGGCTCGCTCCTGCCCTCTGGGCGCTGCTGGTCGCTGCAGCGGTGCTCGTCCCCCTCTGGGCGCTCTGGTCGGCCCCCGAGTACGCCCACCAAGGCGTCCTGCGCTGGGTCTCCCTCAGCACGGCGCTGGCGGCGGCGTCGCTGCTGGTGCTCACCTTCGTGCTCCCGAGCCGGTTCCGCCCGCTGACCGGCTACCTCGGCGTCGAGCGGCTGTTGCGCGGGCACCGGGCCCTCGCCCTCGCCGCCGTGGCCCTGGTGCTCGTGCACGTCATCGCCGTGCTGCTCCGTCCCGAGATCGGCATCGCGGTGCTCGACCTGCGCACCGCGCCGCCTCGGGTGTGGGCCGCCAGCATCGCGACCCTGAGCCTGCTCGGCCTCGTGGCCCTGGGGCTGAGCCGCCGACGTCGCCGGCCCCGCTACGAGGGGTGGCGGCTGGGTCACGTCGTGCTGGCCAACCTCGCCCTGCTCGCGACCGCCCTGCACGTGCTGTGGTTGGGCGACCTGACGCGCTACCCCGAGGCACGGGGGTGGTTCGTGGCGATCGGCATGGCCATGCTGCTGGCCGTCGCCCACCGCTGGGTCTGGCGGCCACTGCGCTCGCGCCGGAACCGCTACGTCGTCGACGAGGTGCGTCGTGAGTCGCCGACGGCCGTCACCCTGGTGCTGCATGCGTCCGGCCACGGTGGGGTGCAGTTCCGTCCCGGCCAGTTCGCCTGGCTGAAGATCGGCACCTCGCCGTTCGTCTTCGAGGAGCACCCCTTCACGATCGCCTCTGCCGCGACCGAGCCGTGGCGCAAGGAGTTCACCATCAAGGGCATCGGTGACTTCAGCGAGCTCGTCGCGGGGCTGCGGCCGGGTCGCAACGTGTTCCTCGACGGACCGCACGGGTCGTTCACCCTCGACGGACTCACCTCCGACCGGTTCGTCATGATCGCCGGAGGGGTCGGCATCACCCCGATGCTCAGCATGCTGCGCACCCTCGCCGACGTCTCCGACACCCGACCGGTGCTGCTCGTCGTGGCCGGCCGCACCGCGGACGACATGCTCCATCGGGCCGACTCCGAGCACCTCGACCAGCGTCTCGACCTCGACCTCGTCGAGATCCTCGAGGAGCCCCCCGACGACTGGGACGGCCAGGTGGGGCGCTTCACCCAGGAGGTGCTGGAGCAGGCCCTGCCCGGGCGGCGGCGGCGCGAGGTGGTCGACTACTTCATCTGCGGGCCCGGGCCGATGGTCGCCGCCGCGACGCGCATCGTCAGCGACCGGGGGGTGCCGGGCCGACGCATCCACACCGAGCTCTTCGACGTGGTGTGAGCGGACCTAGCCTGTCAGGCATGACCTTCTCGATCGCCGCCCGGGACGGGGACGCCTGGGGTGTCGCCGTCGCCAGCAAGTTCCTCGCCGTCGGGTCGGTGGTGCCCGCGGTGCGCCCCGGGGTGGGCGCGGTGGCGACCCAGTCGCTCGCCCGGGTCGCCTACCTCGACGAGGTGCTCGACGCGCTCGAGGCCGGCTCGCGGGTCGACGCGGCCCTCTCGGATGCCGTCGCGGGAGACGGGGGTCGCGACCAGCGCCAGGTCGGCGCGGTGGGGCCCACCGGTGCGGCCACCTTCACCGGCGATGGCTGCCTGAGCTGGGCCGGCGGCGTCGCGGCCGGCGACGCGCGCACGGCCTACGCGATCCAGGGCAACATCCTGACCGGTCCCGAGGTGGTGGAGGCAATGGAGGCAGCCTGGCTCGGCACCGCCGGCCAGCCCTTCGACGCCCGGTTGGTCGCCACCCTGCTGGCCGGGGATGAAGCGGGCGGTGACTCCCGCGGCCGGCAGAGTGCGGCGATCCTCGCGCGCGCTCCGGGCGCGGGATACGACGGCTGCGGAGTGCTCGCCGACCTGCGGGTGGACGACCATCCCGACGCACCACGCGAGCTGGCCCGCCTCCACGACCTGTCCACGCTGCTCTTCGGCGGCCCCGAGGACGTCGAGCCGCTCCAGGGCGCCCTGCGCGACGAGGTGGCCACGCTGCTGACCGCGGCGGGGCGCGGCATCCACGGCGGTGACGTGGAGGCGGCCCTGGAGGCCTGGATGTCCGAGGTCAACCTGGAGACCCGACGCTCGCCCGGGGGGATCGACGCGCGGGTGCTGACCGAGCTGCGGGCGGCGGCCCGCGGCGAGGACCCGGCCTGAGCCGGCTCACTCGAAACGCGAGGGGTCCCCGGATCCCACCCGCACCACCTCCGCGGCGCCGCTCGAGAAGTCGACGACCGTGGTGGGCTCGGTGCCGCACTCCCCCGAGTCGATGACGACGTCGACGACGTGGTCGAGCTCCTCCTTGACCGCCCAGCCGTCGGTCATCGGCTCGTCCTCGCCGGGCAGCATCAGGGTCGAGGAGAGCAGCGGCTCACCCAGCTCGGCGAGCAGGGCCCGCACCACGGGGTGGTCGGGGATGCGCACCCCGACCGTGCGCTTCTTGGGGTGCTGCAGGCGCCGGGGCACTTCGTGGGTGGCCGGCAGGATGAACGTGAACGGCCCGGGCGTGGACGCCTTGACCGCCCGGAACACCGAGTTGTCGACGTGCACGAGCTGCCCGAGCTGCGCGAAGTCGCGGCAGATCAGCGTGTAGTGGTGGCGGTCGTCGAGCCGCCGGATCTCGCGGATGCGGTCCTTGCCGGACTGGTTGCCGACCATCGCCCCGAGCGCGAAGCCCGAGTCGGTGGGGTAGGCGATCAGGCCGCCGTCGCGCAGCACCCCCACCGCCTGGCCGATGGCGCGGGGCTGCGGATCGACCGGGTGCACGTCGAGGTAGCGAGCCATGCGCCCACGATAGAGGTCAGGGAGTGCGGAGCCCGCGGTTCCACAGCTCGACGGTCTGCACCAGCCAGAAGACCGCGAAGAGGGTGATCAGCACGACCTCGACCCAGAAGACCAACGTGCTCGACCCGCTGGCGAGGTTGATGAGCACCGTCGCCGCGAGGGCCACGAGCATGGCGACAGCGATCATCCGGTACATGGCGACGTAACGGGCGTGCGTCGACGGCGCGGCCCCCTGACGCACCGCGGCCTGTACGTCGCGCGCGTTGAGCCAGACCACGCCGATGATCGCCAGGAACATGGGGATGGCGGCGGCCTCGTGGCCGTGCGCGATGAAGCTGTCGCGCGCGACGAAGTACCACACGATCCCGCCGCCGAGCACGAGAACCGTCAGGGCGGCGCCGAGGCGGTCGACGGTGCTCAGGGCGGCGAACCCTCCCTGCCGCACGGTGATGACGACGGCCACGACGCCGACCACCGCCGCGGTGAAGAACAGGGCCGGCATGTTGTTGGTGACGAGCGCGGGGATGTCGGGTGCCAGCAGGTCGGTGGACCCGCACCCGGGGACGGCGAGGGTGGGGATGAACGCGACGCCGGGCGCCAGCATCCCGGCGAGGTTCATCAGCACGTCCTCACCGTCGGTGTTGCCCTTCAGCGCGACCAGGCAGACCCCCATGGTGACGAGCACGCCGATGAAGACCGCGTGCACCGGCGTGTAGTAGTAGGCGCTGATCGAGGGCTGGAGGCAGCGGCCGGCCGCCCACCACTCCAGCACGACGGCGGTGTAGAGGAGCAGCACCAGGGCCGCGAGGGCGATGCGCAGGTAGTTGTAGGTCTTGACGGCTGCCAGGGCGGGATCGGGCTCCACGGCAGCCCCGCTCAGTCCTCGCGCATGTGGACCGGGGTGCCCAGCTGCACGCTGCGGCTCACCGTGCAGAGCCGGTCGTGGCTCTGGGCGATCGCGCGCGGGAGCCGTTCGCGGGCCCGGTCGCCGTCGTCACCGTCGGGGAAGCGCACCCGGAAGGTCACCTCGATCTCGCCCATGTGGTTGCCGTGCTCGTCGCGCAGCTTCTCACCCTCGGTGGTGACGGTGAACTCGGTGGGCTCGGCCAGCCGGCTCGTGATGAAGTCGACGTCGATCGCGCTGCACCCGCCGATCGCGGCGAGCAGCAGCTCGACCGGGGTGAAGTCGTCGGACTCCCCCGACCCGATGCTCATCGTGCCGCCGCGCGCATTGGTCACCAGGTAGGTGCCGGTGCCGCTGCGGCTCATCTGGATGCTGCGGTGGCCGGGGCCGGTGCCCCCGGTCTCCTGCTCGTGCTGCTGGGCCATCAGGCTCCCCACTTCTCGTCGATGGCGCGAACGACCTTGAGGTCGCGCCAGGTGGTCGTGCGGCCGGTGATCTTCTCGATCCGGGTGTTGGTCAGCTTGGTCTTCTGGAAGCCGCCGGCCATCTCGGCGAGGATCTGCGCGCCGAGCACGCGGCAGCGCTCGCCGGGTGCGTCCCAGGCGTCGAGCTCCCTGGCCGCCGCCGCCGGGATGGTGCCGTCGGCGAGCGCCAGGTAGCGCTTGCCGCCGGGGAGCAACGGTGGCACCGCGTCGACCTCAGCGAGGTCGCTGCGCAGCTGCTCCGGGGTGCGCACCACGCAGGGGACGGCGAAGCCGGCGAACTCCTCGAGGACCGCCGACATCTCGGTGGCCACGGCCGCACAGGAGCGGCGGCCGCTGCGCACGAACACGTTGCCGGACTGGATGTGCGTCGCGACGTCGGTGAACCCGGCATCCTCGAGCGCGGCGCGCAGCTCGGCCATCTTCACGAAGCGGCCGCCCACGTTGACGGCCCGCAGGAACGCGACGTAGGACGGCATGGCGCACATCCTGTCACCGGGCTGCCACAGTGGGGCAATGTCCTCCGCCACCGACGCCACCGACGCCAGGGGACGCCTGGTCCTGGTCCGCCACGGCCAGACCGAGTGGAGCCGCGACGGACGGCACACCGGCCGCACCGACGTCCCCCTCACGGATGCCGGGGAGCGCGACGCGCGCGGCCTCACCACGCGCCTGGCGGAGTTCGACTTCGCGCTGGTGCTCTGCTCACCGCTGTCGCGGGCGCGGCGCACCGCCGAGCTGGCGGGCCTGGTGCCCCAGGAGGATCTGGACCTGCTCGAGTGGGACTACGGCGGCTACGAGGGCCTGAGCACCCCCGACATCCGCGACCGGCTCGGCGACCCCGGGTGGACCGTCTTCGACGACGGGGTGGTCGCCGGAGCCACCCCGGGCGAGACCGTCGAGGAGGTGGCAGCACGCGCCTCGCGGGTGCTCGTGCGCGTGCAGGAGCCCCTGGCGAACGGGGACGTCGCTCTCGTCGCGCATGGGCACCTGCTGCGGATCCTCGCCGCCACCTACCTGCGCCAGGACGCTCGCTTCGGCGCCCAGCTGCTGCTGGACGCCGGGGCCCTGAGCGTGCTCGACTCCGAGCACGGGGTGCCCGGCATCCGGTCGTGGAACGAGACGGTGCGCTGACCCCGTGCCACCCGGTGCCGGGCCGCTGCTCAGCCGTCGAGCCCCGGGCCCTCGATGACGGACATCACGTTGCCCGAGGGGTCGGTGAACCACGCGATGAGCGGGCCGCCGCCCCGGAAGACGCCGTCGTCGTCGGTCTGTGCCGGGCTGCCCTCGTAGTGCTCGAACGCCACGCCGCGCTCGCTGAGTGCCGCGACGGTGGCCGCGACGTCGTCGACCGGGAAGTTGAGAACGGTGTAGGTGGCGGGCACGTGGTCGGGCTTGGGGTAGAGCAGGATCGGGCGCCCGCCGGTGGGGCGCAGCACGAGCATGCCCATGTCCCCCTCGTCGACCTGCAGGCCGAGCACCTCGCCGAAGAAGTGCTTGGACTGGGCGATGTCCTTCACGGCGATGCCGCTGAACGCCTTCGAACTCTGAAGCATGCGCCCACCGTACGCGCGGGTCAGGGCAGCGGCCAGGTGTGCACCGGCTCGTTGGAGTCCATGTGCACGGTGTACAGCTCCAGCATCCGGCGCAGGGCCTCGCGACGGTCGCACCCGGCATCCTGGAACGACTGGACGGCCCGGCTCTGCCACTCGGCGCCGTTGACGCCCGACTTGCACCGCCCCTCGATGACGCCGAGGAACCGCTCGCGCACGGCGTCCGAGACGCCCCACTGGTGCAGCCCCTCGTGGGCCAGGGGCAGCAGGTGGCGCAGCACCAGCTCGTCGGAGGAGAGCTCGCCGAACCCGGGCCAGTAGAGCCGGGCGTCGATGCCGTCACGAGCCGCCCGCCGGAAGTTCTCCTCACAGGCGGCGAAGCTCATCTTGGTCCAGACCGGGCGGTCCTCGTGCGCCAGCATCCGGATGGCGCCGTAGTAGAACGCTGCATTGGCGAGCACGTCGACGATGGTCGGGCCGGCCGGCAGCACGCGGTTCTCGACCCGCAGGTGCGGGGTGCCGCTGACGATGTCGTAGATCGGCCGGTTCCAGCGGTAGACCGTGCCGTTGTGCAGGCGCAGCTCGGACAGCTCGGGCGCGATGCCGGCCTCGAGCGCCGCCATCGGGTCCTCGTCGCTGGTCTCGGCGAGCAGGGTCGGGAAGTAGCGGACGTTCTCCTCGAAGAGGTCGAAGATCGAGGTGATCCAGCGCTCGCCGAACCACACCCGCGGGCGCACCCCCTGGGCCTTCAGCTCCTCCGGACGCGTGTCGGTCGCCTGCTCGAACAGCGCGATCCGGGTCTCGCGCCACAGCTCCTTGCCGA
>JBJMHU010000187.1:0-7134 GCA_045807225.1 Ornithinibacter sp.
CTCGGCGGCGCGCTCGACGAGGTGCTCGGGCATCGAGGCGCCGTAGCGCATCGAGAACCCCGAGGCGACGTGGAGGTGCGCGAACCCGGCCATGGCGCCCCTCAGGCCGAGCGGACGGGGACCAGCCGCCGCGGACGGTGCACCGACGGGACGCCGAGGCGGTCGGCGGCGAGGTCGACGAAGGTCTCCGCGTCACGCAGCAGGTCGTCGGCCTCGCGGGCGGTGACTCGCACCAGCCCGGTCTCGACCCCCACCCGCTGCCCGGTCGCGGCGGCGAACCGCTGTGCCCACTCGGTGAGCTCGGGGGCGACCCGGGCGGTGAGCGCCCAGACGTCGTGCGGGCCGTCGCCCCGGGAGGCGAGCCCCGCCCCGTGGGAGGCCGCCGTGCGGGCGGCGACGACCGCGGCACCGGCCCGCAGCGCGACCAGCGAGGCGGCGAGGTAGCGTGCGGAGGCCGCCGAGGCGGCATACCCGCTGGTGAGCGACTCGCGGGCCCGGTCCAGGAGGTCCAAGGTGGTGGCGGCGTGGCTCATCGGGGGCTCCTGCGTCTGGGTGGCGGTCGGTGTCGTGGGGGCGGGTGGGCGTCGTGGGGCGGCAGCGGGGGCTTGCGTCGGAGGTGGGGCTCAGTCGTGGGCTCGCAGCAGCAGCCAGTGGTCGTCGTCGCGGCCGAGGTCGAACACCCCGGCCGCCCCGGACGGTGGCCGGGCCTCGACCCGCCAGACCCGGCGCTGCGGGCTCGGCAGGCCGGGCAGCCCGGGTGCGCTCGGCTGGTCGCCGACCTCGCGCCACCAGGCCCGGCGCTCCTGCCAGGAGTCGAGCACGGCGCACACGGTGTAGCGCCGGCCGCGCCAGACGAAGTCGCGCGGCCCGTCGACCGCGGTGCCCGACCCCGCCGCAGCGCGGACGACGACGGAGTCGTGGTGACGACGCGCCATGAGGCACCTCCGGTGGGCAGCACGGGATCGCCGACCGGCCCCCGGAGGAAGCCGTCGAGCGACGGACCGCTGTGGAATGTCGAACACCTGTTCGACTCCGACCACTGTAACCCCGGGCGCCGACAGCTCGTCAAGCCCGTTCACGCGCGTCATCCGCGACACGCCGCAGCAGAGCCGCGGCGCGACGCGCTCGTGCCCCGAGCACCCTGGCGAGATGGACGCCCCGGCTCTCCCGGCTCCCCCCGCTCGACCCGCATCCGACGTCCGTGGACGGCTCGATTCCGCGGGGGGGCCATCACTACGCTGTCCCGCATGAGCCCAGAGCCGGGCGAGCCGGCACCCGACCTGTCCGGCCACGCCGGTGTCCGGTCGGTCATGGAGACCCTCGCCCTGCACCACGTGACCCCGCAGGTGCGCCACCTGCCGCTCGCCGTGCGCACCGCGAAGGCCGCCGCCGAGGCACTGGGCGTCAGCCCCGCCGAGATCGCCAACAGCCTGGTCTTCGTCTCCACGACCCACGACGGCGACGTGCAGCCGCTGCTCGTGCTCGCCTCCGGCGGCCACCGGGTCGACACCGACAAGGTCGCCGCCCTGGCCGGCTTCGCGAGCATCGAGCAGGCCGACCCGGTGTTCGTGCGCACCCACACCGGGTTCACGATCGGCGGGGTGGCCCCGGTCGGGCACCCCGAGCACCTGCGCACCATCATCGACGTCACCCTCGGGCGCTACGCCACCGTCTGGGCCGCCGCCGGGCACAGCCACTCGGTGTTCGCGACGACCTACGACGAGCTGATCCGGATCACCGGCGGCCAGCCCATGGACGTGGCCTGAGCGCTGCTGCGACCGCCCCCGCCGGGGATTCGGGGGCCCGGCCCGGGGTAGGTGCCCCACGCACGGCCGGTCAACCCGGCCAGCCAACGGCACGAGAGGAGTCCGCAGTGACGACGATGGTCGAGAAGTCCGTCGAGGTCGAGGTTCCCGTGAGCACGGCCTACAACCAGTGGACGCAGTTCGAGGAGTTCCCCGAGTTCATGGCGGGGGTGCGGGAGGTCGTCCAGGTCGACGACACCAGCCTGCACTGGGTCGCCGAGATCGCCGGGGTGCGGCGCGAGTGGGACGCCGAGATCCTCGAACAGGTCCCGGACCAGAAGGTCGCCTGGGCGGCCATCAGTGGGGCGACGAACGCCGGCGCGGTGCACTTCTCGCCCGCCGGCCCGGGGCGCACCGTGGTCACCCTCCACCTGGAGTACGAGCCGGAGGGCCTCGTCGAGAGCGCGGGTGACGCCGTCGGCATCATCGAACGCCAGGCCGAGGCCGACGTCCGACGCTTCAAGGAGTTCATCGAGGCCCGCGGCGCCGAGACCGGTGCCTGGCGCGGAGACGTCACCGACGTGGCCCCGGTCGGCACCCCCGGCATCGAGGATGCCGTGCTGTCCGAGGGTGACAGCGGCAAGGCGGGCGTGTCCCCCAAGGCCGTCGCCGCCGGTGCCGCCGCGGTCGTCGGCGCGGCCGGGGTGGCCGCCGCCGCCATGAGCAAGGGCTCCGACGGCGACGGGTCGGCCACCTCGGGGCAGGACGTCGTCGACGTGCTCACCACCGACCACCGGGAGGCGACCGCGCTCATCGCGCAGATCTGGGCGACCCAGGACGCCTCGGCGCGCCGTGACCTCGCCGACACGCTCATCGCCGAGCTCGTCCGGCACGCGGTGGCCGAGGAGATGTACGTCTACCCGGCGATGCGCGAGCACCTCATGGACGGGGAGCAGGAGGTGGACCACGACATCCAGGAGCACAAGGAGCTCGAGCGCCAGATGAAGCAGCTCGAGAGCCTGGAGCCGCTCGACGCCCGGTTCACGGAGGTGCTGCAAGGGCTGGAGACCACGCTGGCCGACCACGTCGCCGACGAGGAGGGCACGAACTTCCCGCAGCTGCGGGCCGCCCTGCCCCGTGAGGAGCTCGTGTCCCTGGCCGCGAAGGTCGAGGGCGCCAAGAAGCTGGCCCCCACGCGGCCGCACCCCGCCGCGCCCAACGCCGCCCTCTTCCACAAGGTCGCCGGGCCGGGCGTGGGGTTCGTCGACCGGCTGCGCGACAAGCTCTCGGGCCGCTCCACGAGCTGACGGCACGAGGTCTGGGCGCTGGCCGACGGCTCGAGGCCGTCCCGGAAACCGGAACCGGGGCGGCCTCGCGCCGTGGCGTTGTCGGCCGGCCCGTCTAGCCTCCCTTCATGGCCACGCACTGGACGCTGGGTTGCGACGCCGCCGACCCGCAGCGGCTCGCGGAGTTCTGGGCCCAGGCGCTGCGCTACGTGCCCGAACCGGGCTTCGAGGGCCCCGACAACGCCTCGATCATCGACCCGCAGGGGCGCGGGCCGGCGGTCGGTTTCCTCAAGGTGCCCGAGGGCAAGACCGCCAAGAACCGCGTGCACATCGACCTGCGGGTGGCCGGCGAGCCGCCGTGGGACCCCGCCGAGCGGGTGCGCCTGGTGCGTGAGCGGGTGGCCGAGCTCACGGCGGCCGGTGCCACCCAGGTGCGCGAGGAGCACTACGACGGCGAGCTCGGCCACGTGGTCATGCTCGACCCGGAGGGCAACGAGTTCTGCGTCGCCTGAGCCCGGTCCTATCGGTAGTCGCGGGTCAGGAGACGGCGGCCTTCACGAGCGCGACGACCTGCTTCTCGACCTTCGCGCTCCACGCGAGCATCGCGTACGACGTCGGCCAGAAGTCGCCGTCGTCGAGGTTCGCGGCGTCCTGGAAGCCCAGCGTCGAGAACCGGTACTTGAACTTGCCGGAGTCCTGGAAGAAGACCACGACCTTGCCGGCGGCGTTGGCGTAGGCGGGCATGCCGTACCACGTCTTCGGTTGCAGCTCAGGGGCGTTGGTGGTGATGGCCATGTGCACCCGCTCGGCGAGCAACCGGTCGTCCGGCGCCATCTTGGCGATCGCCTCCAGGCACAGCTCGAGGCCGTCGGCGGCCTTGGCCCCCTTCTTGCCCTCGGCGCGCAGCTCGGCGGCGCGCTCCTTCATCGCGGCGCGCTCCGCGGGGCTGAACCCGTCGCTCGTCTCGGTCTTCGTGGCGGTCATCGTCGTCTCCTTGTCAGCACGGGCCGGCTCGCTCCGACCCCTTGGCACGAGGCTAGGGCTCCGGCCGGCGGGCCGCTTCTTCGTTCCTGACCGGCTGCCGGCACGCACCGACCACACTCAACGGCACGGATGCCGGTCTCGGTGCGTGAGGTGCGTGCCCGGCATCCGTGCCTGTCGGCGCCCGACCACGAGGCGCCGCCGCAGGAGAAGCACATACAGTTGCGCATATATACGTCCGAGCGTATCTTGGCGGAATGCCCCAGCGTGCCGTCCTCGAGGCGATCACCGACCCGACCCGCCGCCGCATCCTCGATGCCGTGCGCGGTGGCGAGCGCTCGGTGACCGAGCTCGTCGACGCCGTCGGCATGCACCAGCCTGGCGTCTCCCGGCACCTGCGGGTGCTGCGCGAGGCGGGGCTGGTCGAGGTGCGCCGCGACGCGCAGCGCCGCCTCTACCGGCTGCGCGCCGAACCGCTGCGCGAGCTCGACGCGTGGCTGGAGCCCTACCGCGCCGAGCTGTCCGGGCGCCTGGACTCCCTCGAGCGCCACCTCGAGCGCACCGCCCGACCGATTTCCCCGAAGGAGCGACCCCAGTGACCGACGACCTCACCACCCGCTATGACGGCGTGCTCGAACGCACGGCCGGCGGCGGCGTCATCCGCTTCGAGCGGCACCTCGCCTACGACGTGCACGACGTGTGGGACGCCATCACCACCCCGGCGCGGTTGGCCGACTGGTGGCTGCCGTTCGACGCCGACATCACCGTCGACCTGCGCGAGGGCGGCGAGATGGTCTTCGCCGGCCGGGGCGACGGCGAGCCGGTGCGGATGACCTGCACCATCCTGCGCCTCGATCCGCCGGTGCTCCTCGAGCACACCCACCCCGCGCCCGGCTCGACGATGCTCTGGGAGCTCGAGGCCGCCGACACCGGCTGCATCCTGCGGCTCAGTCACGTCGTCCCGGACGTGCAGGAGGCCGTCGACAACTGCTACCTCGTGGGGCTGCAGACCTCCCTCGACCGCCTGGAGCCCAGCCTCGCCGGTCGGCCCGCTCCCTGGGACTGGGACGCCTTCGCGGTCGGCCAGGCGCACTACGCCGGCCGCGGCCTCGCCGCACCGGTGGCGGCGTCATGAGCGCCCCCCGCCAGCAGCTGCTGCGGGTGCAGAACTTCATGCTCTCCGCCGACGGCTACGGCACCGGGGTGGGCCAGAGCCTCGAGCGGCCGTTCGGCCATGCCGACCCTGTGGCGCTCTCCGCGTGGGCGAGCGCGACGGCGAGCTGGCCCAACCGCACCGACCCCGGCGGCACCCGCGGTCTCGACGACTACTTCACCCGCGACTTCACCCACAACATCGGCGCCGAGATCATGGGCCGCGGCAAGTTCGGCCCCCAGCAGGGGCCGTGGGAGAACCTCGACTGGCAGGGGTGGTGGGGCGACGAGCCCCCCTTCCGCACGCCCGTCTTCGTGCTGACGCACCACGTGCGACCCTCGATCGCGCTGTCCGACACGACGTTCCACTTCATCGACGCCGAGCCGCACGATGCCCTGCAGCAGGCCGCCTCAGCGGCCGGCGGCAAGGACGTGCGTCTCGGCGGTGGCGTGTCGACGGTGCGCGAGTTCCTCGAGGCCGACCTCGTCGACACCCTGCACGTCGCGGTCGTCCCGGTCGAGATCGGCCGCGGAGGCAAGCTCTGGGACTCCCCCGACGAGCTGCACGACCGCTTCCACCACGAGCAGGTGCCCAGTCCGAGCGGCGTCACCCACCACCTCTTCTGGCGCCGCTGACGCCGCCCGGTTCGGCGGCACGGGTCACAGGGTCAGGTTCTCGAACACCTCGAGCGTGGCCGTCGACCGGTTCATCGTGATGAAGTGGATGCCGGGCGCGCCCTCGTCGAGCATCCGCTGCCCCAGCTCGGTCGCGACCTGCACCCCGACCGCCCGCACGGCCGCCGGGTCGTCCTTGACCGCCTCGAGCCGCGCGACGACCGCCGGCGGAAGCGGGGTGCCCATCAGCTCCGACATCCGGGTGATCTGCTTGAGGTTGGTCACCGGCATCAGGCCCGGGGTGATCGGCAGCGTCCGCCGCGCCGCCACCCGGTCGCGCAGCCGCAGGTAGCTGTCGGCGTCGAAGACCATCTGGGTGATCGCGAAGCTCGCCCCGGCATCCGCCTTGCGCACCAGCACCTCGACGTCGTGGTCGAGGTCGGGGCTGTCGGGGTGCACGTCGGGGAAGGCCGCGACGCCGATCGTGAAGTCGCCCAGGCGTCGGATCAGGCCGACGAGCTGGTCGGCGTGGTCGAGGCCCTCGGGGTGGGGCGTCCACTGGCCGCGCACGTTGCCGGGCGGGTCGCCGCGCAGGGCGAGGATGTTGCGCACGCCGGAGGCCGCGTAGGCGCCGACCACCTGGCGCACCTGGTGCACCGACGCCCCCACGCAGGTGAGGTGCGCCAGCGGGGTCAGCGAGGTCTCGTCGGCGATCCGGCCGGTGACCCGCACGGTGCGGTCCTGGGTGGTGCCGCCGGCGCCGTAGGTGACCGACACGAAGGCCGGGCGCACCCGCTCGAGCTGCCGGATCGCCAGCCACAGCGCCGCCTCCGACTCGTCGTCCTTGGGCGGGAAGAACTCGAAGCTGATCGACGGCTTGTCCTGCGCGAGCACCCCGGGGATGGACCTGACGAGGTGCTCGGGCCGTCCCCCTCCGCCGTGGTGCGCCATGGCGGTGAGGGTAACCCAGCCGCCACGCCGTAGGCTCTGGGCACCCATCATTCGACCCCCACTGCCCGGGGGACGTCGCAGGAGGTCCCGCCGTGCCCAGCCCGCTCGACGGCGTCGACCTGCGCCGGCGCGTGCAGGAGTGCCTCGACGCAGAGCTGGCCACCCAGGCCGCGGTGCTCGCCGAGCTGGGCCCCGACGTCGACGACCTGCTCACCACGGTCGCCGACCTGCTGCGCGGCGGGAAGCGGCTGCGCGCCGCGTTCCTGTATTGGGGGCACCGGGCGGCGGGCCGGCCTGACTCCGACGCGCTGGTGCGGCTGGCGAGCGCGATGGAGCTGTTCCAGGCGGCCGCGCTCATCCACGACGACGTCATGGACGACTCCGACACCCGCCGCGGGATGCCG
>JBJMHU010000188.1:0-6275 GCA_045807225.1 Ornithinibacter sp.
CAGCACCTCGTGCAGCACCCGCGAGCCGAGGAAGTGGATCAGCACGCCGACGAGGAGCAGAACGGCGCCGGCGACGAGGATGGCAGCGGTGACCTCCGACGTGCTTCCGCCCTGCGCACGGATGGCGGCGACGCCCCCGACGAACGCGGCCGAGGTACCCAGGTAGCTGGGCACCTTGCCCTCGACGATGAGCAGGAACGCGATCGTCGCGATCCCGCTCATCATGATCGCGAGCTGCGGGTTCAGCCCCATCACCAGGGGGAAGACGAACGTCGCGCCGAACATGGCCACGACGTGCTGGGCGCCCAGGCCCGCGGTCTTCCCCCACGACAGGCGCTCGTCCGGCGCCACGACCTCGTCGGGCCCGAGCGTGCGCCCGTCCCCCTTCAGTGTCCAACCCAAGCCCAGCGCCATGGCGTGTTCCTCTCGCAGAGATCCGGTCGACCGCGGCGCCCGTGACGCGGCTCCCGTCCGTGATACACGGACGCTAGCCACCGTGTCCGGCGACACCCTCAGCAATCATTGACAGCCGGGCGCCCCTTCCTTTGGCAGACCTTCGACGCCCCAACTTTTTCGCCCGATGCGGCAAGCTTCACCCTCGCACCACAACCGTTCCCTTGCGATCGTCAACCTTCAGGTGCGAACCCCCGGCGGGCGACGGCATCCACGTAGCGTCGTGTCGATGCCGACCCAGCGCTTCTCCTTCGCCTTCGCGCCTGCCCACCGCCTGGCAGCCGTGCCGTTCGCGGTGCTGCCCTCGACGGCGTGGGTCGAGGTCGACCCGTCCCGGCTGCGTGCTCGGTTCGGCGTGTGGACCCTCGACACCCCGCGCAGCAACATCAAGGACGTCACCGTGACCGGCGGCTACTCGTTCTTCCGCACGGCCGGCCCGGCGCACCTGTCGCTGACCGACCACGGCGTCACCTTCGCGACCAACGACGAGCGGGGGGTGTGCGTGCTCTTCCGCGAGCCGGTGAAGGTGCTCGACCCCATCGGCCTGCTGCGGCACCCCGGGGCGACCTTCACCGTGGCCGACCCCGACGCGCTGGTTGCCGCCCTGGCCGCGTGATCGGTCAGATTCCGCGCATCTGCCGGATGCGCAGGGCCAGCGCCAGGGTGAGCCGCAGCTGGGGGTCGGACGTGAAGGGGCCGAGCATCCGCTCGAGCTTGGCGATGCGGTAGCGCAGGGTGTTGTAGTGGAAGAACAGCTGGCGCGCCGTCTCGGCCACGTTGAGGTTGGTGTCGAGCAGCACCGACAGGGTGTTGCGCAGGTCGGCGTTCTCGGCGGAGTCGTCGTTGGCCAGCTCGCCGAGCGACTCCTCGACGAAACGGCGCAGGTCCGCGCCGTCGGGGATGAGCGCGAGCAGCCGGTAGATGCCGAGCCCGTCGAAGTGGGTGAGGGCCGACTCGCCGTGCATCTGCCGCCCGACGTGCACCGCCCGGAGCGCCTCGTCGTAGGCCGCCGGGAGGCCGTCGGCGGAGGTGATCGGCCGTGACACACCGGTCGAGAAGCTCCGCCGCCCGCCGCCACCATCGCCACGCACCACCTTGGCCATCTCACCGACGGTGCGCAGCACGGCATCCGGGTCGGTGTCGGCACCCACCGGCAGCAGGGCCACGACCTCCTGGCTGAAGCCGGCGACCGGCACGCTGGTGTCGCGAGCACGCACCGCCTGCACCCAGGCACGCACGAATCGCTCCTGGAGAGAACGCACTTCGTCGGGGGAGCGGGTGGTCTCCTCGTCGTTCTCGTCGGTCTCGGCGACCACCACGACCATCGGGCGCGAGAGGTCCCAGCCCAGGGATGCCGCGTGCGAGACCGCGTCGGCCGCCTCGCCGGCGCGTCCGGCGAGGGCGTCGCGCAGGAACTCGGCGCGGTACTTGCCCTCGACCGCGGCCACGGCCTGCTCCTTGGTGATGGCAAGCGCCGCGACGGTGGCGGCCCGCTCGAGCAGGTGCACGTCGGCGGCCGTGAGGGGGCGCTCGGGCGAGAACGCGCCGAGCAGCCCGTGGTCGGAGGACCCGGCGACGATCTTGACGAAGGCCCGGTTGCTGCCCGGCGAGGCCGGGTCCCGAGGGCCCACGGGCTCGCTCTCGACGAGGAGGCGACCGGTGCGGTCGAAGCAGTCCAGCGCGCGGGTGCGCTCGACCTCGGCCTGCCCGCCGGCCATCGCCAGGACGCGACCGTCGGTGGTGGTCACCACGGCGGCCCCGCCGAAGAAGCCCGCCACGGCGTCGCCCAGCTCGGCGAGGGCGCCACCCGCGAGCACGATCCGCACGAGCACGCGGTGCACCTCGTCCTCGCGCTCGAGCAGTGCGGCCTGCCGCTCGACGATCTGCTCGAGCGCCCTCACTCGCGCCCGGGGCTCGCCGGGAAGCGCGTCGAGGTCGACCGCTGAGCCGACGGGAGTGTCGTGGTTCGATGGCAAGGTCTGTGCGTCCCCCGGTCGATCGTTGGCAACAATGACCATCCGGTCACTGTAGACCCCTCGATACCGTCGCCCCATGCCTCCGCACCGCCCCGCGTCGCGACCCGCCCTGCCCGCTGCGGTCTCCGCGCTGGTGGCCGCGCTGGTGCACGGCGAGCCGGTCGACGCGACGGTCGTGGCCGCCCACCGCTACGCCCTGTACCTGTCGGTGCGCGGCAAGGTGCTTCCGGTCGTCACCGCGGATGCCGTCGCCTTGCCGACCGCCGTGCGCCTCGCCGTCGAATCCGGCTCGGTGCCGTGGGGCGTCACCGCCGGTGACGTCGTCCGGGTGGGGGGCGGACGACTGACGTTCCCCGCCCTCGACGTCGTGGCGGCCCGCACGTGGCGCCCCGCCCGCGTCCGCCGTGTCGCTGCCGGAGCCGGGCGCGCAGGTGGCCACCGGGTCGACGACCTCAGCGATCAGCTCGAGACCAACAGCCGGGGAAGCGACAGCGACTGGCTCGCCCGCGGCATCCGCACCGCCTGTGGCGCCGACGCGACCGTCGCTGAGATCGTCGACGGGATCGTCGGGCGGGGGCCGGGGCTCACACCCTCGGGAGACGACGCGCTGGCCGGTGCGCTCCTGGTCACCCACGCGCTGGGCACCGGCACCGCGCTGGCGGATGCCGTGCGCGCCCGGCTCGGTGCCACGACCGCGGTCTCGGCCGCCCTGCTCGACGCCGCCGCCGACGGGTATGCCGCCCGCCCGGTCGTCACCCTCGTCGACGCCGCGGTGGCGGGAGACACTGCGGCAGTGACGCGCGCCCTTCCCTCAGTGCGCGCCATCGGCCACACCTCCGGTGCCGACACGGTCACCGGCATCCGCGCGGCCCTGCACTCGCTGACGCCCAGCTCTGCACTCGAGCACACGACTGGCGGGGGGGTCGCATGACGACCCACGTGGAGCTGCGGCGAGGCGCCTACCACGACTCGGTGAGCCTGATGCAGGTGTCCCGCACCGTTGCCGGCGCCCCCGGTGTCGCGGCGGCGCAGGTCGCCATGGCCACCGAGCTCAACGTCGAGGTGCTGAGCGGCATGGGCTTCGACGTGCCCGCCGAGGCCGGCCCCAACGACCTCGTCGTGGCCCTGCGCGCCGACGACGGCGACGGGCTGGATGCCGGGCTGGCAGCGGTCGCGGATGCCCTCGCCGCGCTGCGCGGCACCGGCGACTCGGGCGGTGGCGGCGACGACGAGGTCGCCCCACGAACCGTCGGGTCAGCAGCCGCCCGCTCGGGCGCCAACCTGGCCGTGATCTCGGTGCCCGGCCAGCACGCCGTCACCGAGGCCTTCGACGCCATCGCGTCGGGCCTGAGCGTGATGTTGTTCTCCGACAACGTCTCGGTCGACGACGAGGTGCGGCTCAAGGACGCCGCCGCGAGCGCCGATGTGCTCCTCATGGGGCCCGACTGCGGTACCGCCCACATCGGTGGCGTCGCCCTGGGCTTCGCCAACGTCGTGCGCCCGGGTGCTGTCGGCGTCGTCGCCGCCTCGGGAACCGGTGCCCAGCAGGTGATGTGCCTGCTCGACGCCGCCGGGGTCGGCCTCAGCCACTGCCTCGGCGTCGGTGGCCGCGACCTCAAGGCCGCCGTCGGGGGGCGCTCCACCCGCCAGGCGCTCGCCGCCCTCGCCGACGACCCCGCCACCGAGACCGTCATCCTCGTGTCCAAACCCCCGGATGACGCCGTGCTCACCGATGTCGAGGCGCACGCCTCCGGGCTGGGCCTTCGGGTGCACTGGGCGGTGCTCGGCGCTGGCCGCCCCGACCTCACCGCGGCCGTCGAGGACTTCCTGGTGGCCGAGGGCCACTACGTGCCGGCCTGGCCGGCCACCGTTGCCGCCTCCGAGGACCGAGCGCTCACCCCGGGCCCTTCACTGCGCGGGCTGTTCTGCGGCGGCACCCTGGCCGACGAGGCGATGACGGTCGCGGAGGCGACGCTGGGCGGCATCCGCAGCAACATCGCGCACACGCCCGAGCTGGCGCTGGGTCCGCAGCTCACCGACCACGGCCACGTCGTCATCGACTTCGGCGACGACGGCCTCACCCGCGGCCGGGCCCACCCGATGATCGACCCGACGCTGCGGATGGAGCGGATCGCCCGCGAGGCCGCGGACCCGACCTGCGGCGTGCTGCTGCTCGACCTCGTGCTCGGTCATGGTGCGCACCCCGACCCGGCCGGCGACCTCGCCGATGCCGTCCGCGCGGCCCGCGCGGCCGCCCACGCCGACGGGCGCGCGCTGCCGGTGGTGGTGTCGCTGACCGGTACCGACGCCGACCCGCAGAGCCGATCTCGTTGTGCCACAGTGCTCGCCGACGCCGGTGCCTCGGTGTTCCTGTCCAACGCCGCAGCCACGCGGCACGCGCTCGAGCTCCTCGGGAGCCCGTGATGGCGACTCCAACGCCTAGTGCCCGTCCGCTGCGTGGCCTGCTCGAGAGCGACCCGGTCGTCGCCACGGCCGGTGTCTCGCTGCTCGCCGATGCCCTGCGCGACCAGGCGGTGCCGGTCACCGAGACGCAGTGGCAGCCCCCGATGGCCGGCACCGAGGCCGACCTCGCCCGGGTGATGGGCGACCCTCGCCGCGCGGCCGCCAACGCGCTCGCCTTCGAGCGGATGACGACCGCCGAGGCGGTGCTGGTCGACGTCGTGCCGGCAGCCGAGGCACTGGGGCTCGAGCACGGCACGTTCCTGCACGCCGGCCCGCCGCTGGAGTGGGAGCGCGCGAGCGGGCCGATGCGTGGCGCGCTCATCGGCGCCGTGCTGTTCGAAGGGCTCGCGGAGACCGCGGAGGATGCCGAGCAGCGCCTCGCCGCAGGCGAGTTCGACCTCGAGCCGTGCCATCACCGCGGTGCCGTCGGCCCGATGGCGGGGGTCGTCAGCCCGTCGATGTGGGTCTACGCCCTGCGCGACGACGTGCACGGTCACGACTCCTGGTGCTCGCTCAACGAGGGTCTGGGCAAGGTCCTGCGCTACGGCGCCTACGGACCCGAGGTCATCGACCGGTTGCGCTGGATGACGCGGGTGCTCGGCCCGATCCTGCGCCAGGCCGTGCGCTCGACCGGACCCATCGACATCCGCGCGATCATCGCCCAGATGCTCCAGATGGGCGACGAGGGCCACAACCGCAACCGGGCCGGCTCGCTGATGCTGCTGCGCGAGCTGCTGCCCGGCATGATCACCGCCGACGCCTCCTCCGCCGACGTCGCCGAGGCGGTGCGCTTCTCCGGCGCCAACGAGCACTTCTTCCTCAACCTCGGGATGCCGGCCTGCAAGCTCGCGACCCGGGCGGCCGAGGGCATCCCCGGCTCGACGGTCGTCACCGTGATGGCGCGCAACGGCACCGACTTCGGCATCCGCGTCTCGGGCACCGGCGACCAGTGGTTCACCGGCCCGGCCAACACCCCGCAGGGCCTCTTCCTCGGCGACTACGGCCCCGACGACGCCAACCCCGACATCGGCGACTCCGCGATCACCGAGACCTACGGCGTCGGCGGGTTCTCGATGGCCGCGGCGCCCGCGATCGTGCGCTTCGTCGGTGGCACCGTGCCCGACGCGCTGGCCACGACCGAGCGGATGTACCAGGTCACGCTCTCGGAGAACCCGGCGATGGCGATCCCGATCCTGGGCTTCCGCGGCTCGCCCACCGGCATCGACGTCGTCAAGGTCGCCCGCACCGGCTGGCTGCCGCAGATCAACACCGGCATGGCGGGCCGGGTCGCCGGCACCGGCCAGGTCGGTGCCGGACTCGTCCAGCCGCCGCAGGAGTGCTTCCAGCAGGCGCTCGCCGCCCTGGCGCAGAAGGCGCGCGCCG
>JBJMHU010000189.1:0-6480 GCA_045807225.1 Ornithinibacter sp.
GGCCGGTGCCGACAGGCCGTGCCGCACTTGGCGAGTGGCCCACCACCTCTGACCTGCTCGCGGGTGACGTACAGGTGGCGGCTCACGTGGAGCTCGGGCGAACGGGCCGCCGTGTCCCGAGTGCTCTCCGGCAGTTCCGCCAGGCGCACCGTCACGGTCCTCACGCGAGCACGGTGACCTCGCAGCACCGGCCCTCGCCCACGAAGGGTGATCCCGCCGACAGCACCGCCTGCACCGACCCGACGGGTGACAGGCTGGGCTCGACCACCGAAGGGGTGATCCGATGACTGGACGACGCGCCATGGGGGCGGTCGATGCCATCTGGCTGAGCATGGACAGCCCCGACAACCTCATGGTCATCGAGGGCATCATGACGCTCGACGCGCCGATGGACTGGGACCGGCTGCGCGCTGTGCTCCAGCACCGCCTCGTCGACCGCTACCCCGTCTTCCACCAGGTGGTGGTCGAGGCGTCCAGCCCGTTCGGGATGCCGCACTGGGCCGACCACGAGGACTTCTCCCTCGACAACCACGTGCACCACGCCCAGCTGCCCGAGCCGGCCGACGAGGCAGCGCTGCAGGCGTTCGTCGAGCAGAAGATGCAGGAGCCCCTCGACCGCACCCTGCCGCTCTGGCACTTCTACCTGATCGACGGCTACGAGGGCGGCTCGGTCGTCGTCTCGCGCTTCCACCACGCCCTCGCCGACGGCATGGCCCTGGCCGAGGTGCTGCTCTCGCTCACCGACGAGCACCACGACGGCGACCTCGCGGAGCCCGACGGCCCACCCCCGGTCGCCGCCACCCCGCACCCCGAGCCCCCACCCACCAGCCTCCTCGACGCGGCCGGCCGGCTCGCCCGCCCGGTCACCGGACCGGTGTCGGCGGGCCTGCGCGCAGCCCTGCACCTGGCCGGCGAGCTGCCCGCCGCACTGCACCCGTCGAACGCCGTGGAGGCGCTCACCACGGCATGGCAGACCGGGCAGATCGCCGACAAGCTGCTGCTCTCGCACAACCCCCCGTCGCTGATCGTCGCCCCACCCGGCGTGTCCAAGCGCGCGGTCTGGTCGCAGCCCAGGCCCCTCGACGACATCAAGCTGGTCGGCCGCACCGCCGGCGCAACGGTCAACGACGTGCTGGTGGGTGCGGTGTCCGCCGCGATCAGCCACTACGTCAGCGACCGCGGTGGCGAACCCGCAGACCTCTCGACGATGGTTCCGGTCAACGTGCGCACTCCGGGCCAGCCGTTGCCGCGTGAGCTCGGCAACAAGTTCGCCCTGGTGATGCTCCCACTGCCCACCTCGCGCCTGGCCCCGTTCCAGCGCCTGGCCGAGGCCAAGCGGCGGATGGACTCGATCAAGCACTCCCCCGAGGCGGTGCTCACCTTCGGCCTGATCACCGCGATCGGCCTGACCAACACCGCCGTGGCCAAGCACGTCATCGACTTCTTCGCCGCCAAGGCCATCGGTGTCACCACGAACGTCGCGGGGCCACGCACCGCGCGCTACCTCGCCGGCACCCGCATCAACGGCATCCTCGGCTGGGTTCCCGGGTCGGGACCGCAGACCCTGGGGGTGTGCATCTTCAGCTACGACGGCGTGGTGCGGGTGGGCTTCAAGGCGGATGCGGCCGTGGTGACCGACCCCGAGAAGCTCGTGCACGCCTTCGACGACGAGATGGACACCCTCGTGCGGCTCGCCGCCGCCGTCTGACCGGGAGGTCGCGATGCCCACCGACACCGCCAGCGCCACCGTGGTGGTCGCCGCGCCCCTCGACATGGTGCTCGAGCACCTGCGCGACGTCGAGGACACCCCGCACTGGGTGCCGGACATCAAGGAGGTCGAGGTGCTCACCCGCGACGGGGACGGCACGCCCCTGACCGCGGCGGTCGCGGCATCCACCGCCGTGGGCACCGACCGCTACACCATCGGCTACGAGCACTCCCCGACCGGCATGTCGTGGCACCTTCTCGAGGGCCGGATGCAGACCGGTCAGGATGCCGAGTACGTGCTCCGAGCGCTCGACGCCACCCGCACCGAGGTCACGTTCAGCCTGACCATCAGCCACAACCTGCCGCTGCCGGGCTTCATCCGCAGCCGCACCATCAAGGGGCTGGTCGCCAACAACACCGGCGGCCTGGTCGAGCACTTCGCCGGCTGAGCACCGGCTGTCAGCTGTCGAAACCGACCCCCGCCGCATCCAGCCCGCGCAGCCACAGGTTGCGCCGCCCGGTGCGGTCCTCGGCGGCCAGGCTGGCGCGCGTGGCGCGCACCGCGGCGAAGCGGATCGGCTCCGGCGGGAACGGCATCGGCTTGCGGCGCACCATGCCCAGCCGGGTCACCTCCGTGTCGCGACCGTCGACGAGGTCGAGGGCGACCCGGGCACCGAAGCGCGTCGAGGCGACGCCGAGCCCGGTGTAGCCGACGGCGTAGGACAGCCGGCCACCGAGCGCGGTGCCGAACACGGGTGTGAAGCGGGAGGTGGTGTCGATGACGCCGGCCCAGCGGTGGGTGAACCGCACGCCGGCGAGCTGGGGGAAGATGTCGAAGAAGTGCTCTGCCAGCAGGTCGTGCGAGACCGACTGCTCCAGGCGCGGGTCGATCTTCCCGGGGAAGTGGTAGTTGGCGTCGTAGCCGCCGAACAGCACCCGGTCGTCGAGGGTGCGGCGGTAGTAGTGGAACTGGTTGCCCGCGTCGGTGAGGCCCTCGCGGCCGCGCCAGCCCACGGCATCCAGCTGGGTGGGCGACAGCGGCTCCGACATCAGCACGTGGTCGTAGACCGGCAGGGTGTAGAGCGCCAGGCGCTTCAGCGGGCCCCGGAAGGCCCCGGTGCCGAGCACCACCCGGTCGGTGCGGACACTCCCCCACTCGGTGCGCACCAGCACGCCGCCGTCCTCACGGTCGAACCCCGTCACGGTGGTGTCCTCGTGCAGCCGCACCCCGAGCCGTGCTGCGGCGTCGGCCAGCCCCCAGACCAGCCGGCCCGGGTCGACGAGCCCGACGGTGGGGTCGACCCACCCCGCGAGGTAGCGCGGCGAGTCGACCCGGGCCCGCGCCTGCTCGGCGTCGAGCAGGGTGGCGTCGACCCCGTGGGCGCGGTGCAGCTCGTAGCCCTCGCGCACCGAGTCGAGCTGGTGCTCGGTCAGGGCCATCGTGATCTCGCCCGGCACGTGGTAGTCGGCGTCGATGCCGTGCGTCGTGAGGGCGGCCTCGAACCCGGCGCGGTTCTCGTCGGCGAGCCGCTCGAGGGTGCCGACCTCGTCGGGCCAGCAGGCGAGCCCCTGGGCCAGTCCGTGGGTCAGCGACGACGCGACGAACCCACCGTTGCGACCGGATGCCGCGATGCCGAACCGCCCGCGCTCGAGCACCACGACGTCGCGCGACGGGTCGTCCTCCTTCGCCTGGATCGCGGCCCAGAGCCCGGTGAAGCCGCCGCCCACCACGACCAGGTCGGCTCGATGACCCGAGCCGGTGAGCGCCGCCCTCGGCGAGGGCCGCTCGGGGCGGTCGGTCCAGAACACGTCGGGTGTCGCGTCGGCGAGCGAGGCCCGCACGGCCGCGGGGTCGGCAGTCATGGGCGCCATTGTGCCGGGTTCGAGGATGTCGCCATGCGCCCCTCAGCCGTGGCGTCACCACAGCGGGGACACCGCCGGCGAACGCCCCGTGTGGACCGTCACCGAGCGGGTACGCAGGATCCGGATGGCGTGGAGGCCATCGACTGAAGGTCTCAGTTCGGTTCCGGCGTGGATCGGGCCGCATTTCGGCGCGCCCTGAGCCCCTTGGGGGGCTAGGTTGCCCAGCATGACCGAGCCCCTGGTCGTCCTGAAGGGCGTCAACAAGCACTTCGGTGACCTGCACGTGCTGCAGGACATCGACCTCACGGTGGGCTCGGGCGAGGTGGTCGTCGTCATCGGCCCGTCCGGCTCGGGCAAGTCGACGCTGTGCCGTGCCATCAACCGGCTCGAGACGATCGAGTCGGGCACCATCACGATCGACGGCAAGCAGCTGCCCGAGGAGGGCAAGGAGCTCGCCCAGCTGCGCGCCGACGTGGGCATGGTCTTCCAGTCCTTCAACCTGTTCGCACACAAGACGATCCTCGAGAACGTCACGCTCGGCCCGGTCAAGGTGCGCAAGGTCGGCAAGGCGGCCGCCGAGAAGCGGGCGCTCGAGCTGCTCGAGCGGGTCGGCGTCGCCCATCAGGCGCAGAAGTACCCCGCCCAGCTGTCGGGTGGGCAGCAGCAACGGGTCGCGATCGCGCGGTCGCTGGCGATGGACCCCAAGGTGATGCTCTTCGACGAGCCGACCTCGGCGCTCGACCCCGAGATGATCACCGAGGTGCTCGACGTGATGACCGAGCTCGCCCGCAGCGGCATGACGATGGTGGTCGTCACCCACGAGATGGGCTTCGCGCGGCGGGCCGCGAACCGGGTGGTCTTCATGTCCGACGGCGCGATCGTCGAGGAGGCGTCACCCGAGGAGTTCTTCACCAACCCGCGCAGCGACCGCGCCAAGGACTTCCTCGGGAAGATCCTCAGCCACTGAACCAGCACGTCCACAGCAGTCGGCGGGGCACCCGGCATCCGCCGCACCACCTGGGAGGAAGCACCGATGAGTACTCGACGAATGGGGGCCGCGGCAGCAACCGCGGCGCTCGCACTGACCCTGGCCGCCTGCGGTTCCGACGCCGGCGACACCGGTTCGGGCGGCAGCGGCTCCAGCGGTTCCGGCGCCGCCGGTGCCAGCGGCCTGAAGGTGGGCATCAAGTTCGACCAGCCCGGCCTCGGGCTGAAGAAGGGCTCTGAGTACACCGGCTTCGACGTCGACGTGGCGACCTACATCGCCAAGGAGCTCGGCACCGACGCCGCCAACATCACCTGGGTGCAGGCGCCGAGCGCCCAGCGCGAGACGCTGCTCTCGACCGGCCAGGTCGACATGGTGGTCGCCACCTACTCGATCACCGACGCCCGCAAGGAGAAGGTCTCCTTCGCCGGCCCGTACTTCATCGCCGGCCAGGACCTCCTCGTGCGCGCCGACGACAGCTCGATCACCGGCCCCGACAGCCTGAAGGGCAAGAAGCTCTGCTCGGTGACCGGGTCGACCTCGGCGCAGAAGGTCAAGGACGCCTATCCCGGGGTGCAGCTGCAGGAGTTCGCGACCTACTCCGAGTGCCTGCCGGCGCTGGCCAACAAGGGGGTCGACGCCCTCACCACGGACGACACGATCCTCGCCGGCTTCGCGTCGCAGCCCGAGTACGCCGGCAAGTTCAAGGTGGTCGGCAAGCCGTTCTCCGAGGAGAAGTACGGCATCGGCCTGAAGAAGGGCGACACGGCCACCTGCGAGAAGGTCAACGCGGCGATCACCAAGATGATCTCGGACGGCGCGTGGCAGAAGGCGATCGACGACAACCTCGGGCCGGCCAACTACAAGCCCGGCACCGGCAACCCGCCGACGCCGGCTGCCTGCTCCTGACGTTCCCCCACGACATCGGATGCCGTCCGCCCCCGCGGGCGGGCGGCATCCGTCGTCCCCGCTGACCGGAAGGCGCCCCCATGGTCGAGATCCTGCAGAGCTATGACGTCCTCGCGGCGTTCCGGATGACGATCTACCTCACCTTCTTCGCGGCCATCGGCTCGCTCGTGATCGGCACGGTGCTCGCAGTGATGAGGGTGTCACCGGTGGGTGTGCTGCGTGGTCTGGGGGCGTTCTACGTCAACACCGTGCGCAACACCCCGCTGACCCTGATCCTGCTCTTCTGCGTGCTCGGCGTCCTCTACGTGCTGCAGATTCCGCTCGCGCCCACCGACTCGCCGACCTCGGTTCGTGACAACGCGATCCGCTGGGCGATCGTCGGGCTCTCCGTCTACCACGCGGCCTTCGTCTGCGAGGCGCTGCGGTCGGGGGTCAACACCGTCGACCGCGGCCAGGCCGAGGCGGCCCGGTCCATCGGTCTCACCTTCGGGCAGTCGATGCGCGAGGTGATCATGCCGCAGGCCTTCCGGGGCGCCATCGCGCCGCTCGGCTCGGTGCTCATCGCCCTGACGAAGAACACCACCGTCGCCTCGATCATCGGAGTCGCCGAGGCCTCCGGGCTGATGAAGACCATCATCGAGAACGAGACCGCGAGCGTCGCCGTCTTCATGGTGTTCGCGATCGGGTTCGTGATCCTCACCCTGCCGGTCGGGATCCTGTTCACCAGCCTGTCGCGTCGCCTGGCGGTGAAGCGGTGAGCGCCGCCGCCTCTCTGCTCTTCGACGCCCCCGGCCCCAAGGCCCGGGCGCGGCACCGGTTGCTCACCGTCGTCGGCATCCTCATCGGCCTCGGCGGGCTGGCGCTCGTGCTGTGGAAGATGGGCCAGTCCGGCCAGCTCGACCCGGCCATGTGGTCGCGCTTCGTGTTCACGAGCGACGTGTGGACGCAGTACCTCGTGCCCGGCATCGTCAAGACGATCCAGGCGGCAGCCGTCTCGATCGTGCTCGCCCTGATCT
>JBJMHU010000190.1:0-16713 GCA_045807225.1 Ornithinibacter sp.
GGCCATCGACCGGTCGACCGGGGTGCGGGCCCAGAACATCACCGACCCGGTCTGCCTCTTCGACGCCGCGACCCAGCGCTTCTTCGTCGCCGTGCTCACCCTGGAGTCCGAGCCGAACGGAGCGCTGACGGAGCAGAACCACATCGACATCGCGGTGACCCAGACGTCGAACCCGACGGGCGCCTGGAACATCTTCTCCTTCGACGTGACCAACGACGGCACGAACACCGGAGGCGTCAACCCCGGCCCCTACCTCGGGGACTACCCACACATCGGGGCCGACGCGAACGGTCTCTACATCACGACCAACGCCTACCCCTGGGAGCACAACGGCTTCGCGGGCGCGCAGATCTACGCGCTGTCCAAGCGGCAGCTGGCTGCGGGTGCCAGCACGGTGACGATGGCTCACATCGACACCTCCGGTGCGGTCCCGGTGCCGAGCGATGCCGGTGCCACCCAGCCCGGCTTCACCGTGTGGCCGGCGCAGTCGCCGGGCACGCACTCCTTCGAGACCGCAGCGGGCGGCACTGAGTACTTCCTCAGCTCCAACGCGGCCGATGAGGCCACCCACCCCGTCGCCGGGACCGGTGGCGACTACACCTCGAGCCAGGTCGTCGTCTGGGCCCTGACCAACACCTCCTCGCTCAACGGTGCCACCGCGGCCGTGTCGCTCAGCGCCAAGCCACTCGCGTCGCAGATGTACGCGCTGCCGCCCAAGGCGACCCAGCCCGGCTCGGGGCAGCCGCCCACGACGGGCACACCGCAGGGTCACTGCATCAACGACACGACGACTCCCACCGTCGCGGGTGTGGGGTGCTGGCACCTGCTGTTCGGAAGCGAGCCTGCGCACACCGAGGTGGTCTCCCGACCCGACTCCAACGACACCCGCATGCAGCAGGTCATGTACGCCAACGGCAAGCTGTGGGGCGCACTGGACACGGCGGTCAACCCAGACGGTGGCGCCCAGCGGGCCGGCATCGCATGGTTCGTCGTCAACCCCTCGATCAGCTCCGGGGCGCTCAACGCCAAGATGGTGCGTCAGGGCTACCTCGCCAAGGCCGGAGCCGATCTCACGTACCCGGCGATCGGTGTGACCCCGAGCGGGCGGGGGGTCATGGCCTTCACCTACATGGACGGCACCACGTTCCCCAGTGCCGGCTATGCAGCCATCGACGCACTGGTGGGCACCGGCCCCATCTCCATCGCGGCGGCCGGCCTGGCCACCGACGACGGCTTCACGAGCTACAAGGCACAGGTCGGCAACCCGCCCCGCACCCGATGGGGTGACTACGGTGCCGCAGCGGTCGACGGCACGTCGGTGTGGATCGCCAGCGAGTACATCGCCAGCGCCTGCGACTACACGACGTGGGGCGGTCGGTTCTTCGGAGCCACGACGGGCGACAACAAGCTCGGCACCTGTGCAGCCTCGCCCGGCGCGGCCGGCCCGCGTACGGCGCTCGGCAACTGGTCGACGCGAGTGAGCGAGGTGACGCCGTAGCGGCATCCCGCCACTGAGCCGTGCGGCGGCGACGGACCTCGGTGTCCGCCGTCGCCGCGGGCCGTGGGCCGGCGCCGTCGCGTGCCTGAGCGAGTGCCGGATGCCGCTGCACGGGGTGACGGTCCTGGCAGAAGGTGGTGACCGTTCGGGGAGGGGCACAATGCCCCCATGAGCAAGGAGTCTTCGGCCGTCGACCGTGCCCAGCGCGTGCTCGAGGAGGGGATCTCCACCGACTTCGCGCAGGCGATGTCGTACGGGGCCTACCTCGACCTCGACACCCTGCTGTCGGCGCAGCACCCGCGCAGCCAGCCGGTGCAGCACGACGAGCTGCTCTTCATCGTGCAGCACCAGGTGGCCGAGCTGTGGTTGAAGCTGCTGCTGCACGAGCTGCACTCGGCCCGGGCACTCATGGCGGCCGACGAGCTGTCCCCGGCGCTGAAGCGGCTGGCCCGGGTGAAGCACGTGCAGAAGCAGCTCGTCGAGCAGTGGGACGTCCTGGCCACGCTCACCCCCAGCGAGTACGCCCTGATCCGGCCGTTCCTGGCGACCAGCTCGGGCTTCCAGAGCCACCAGTACCGCGCCGTCGAGTTCCTGCTCGGCAACAAGAATGCCGACATGGTGCGAGTGTTCGAACACTCGCCGGCCGAGCACGACTCGTTGCAGCGGCTGCTCGGCGAGCCGACGCTCTACGACGAGTTCCTGCGCTACCTCGCCCGCCGCGGGTACGCCGTGCCGGCTGCGGTGCTCGAGCGCGACGTCACCCGGCCGTATCGGCTCGACGACGACCTCGTGGAGGTGTTCGCATCGGTCTACGCCGCCCCGGCCGAGCACTGGGGCGTCTACGAGACGTGTGAGGAGCTCGTCGACATCGAGGACCTGTTCCAGCAGTGGCGTTTCCGGCACCTGCAGGTGGTGTCGCGCACCATCGGGCACAAGCAGGGCACGGGAGGCTCCAGTGGCGTCGACTTCCTCCGCCGCGCCCTCGACCTCACGTTCTTCCCGGAGCTGTACGCGGTGCGCGTCCACGTGGAGTAGCGCCGCGGCCGCGGAACCTGGTCCGCGAGGGATGCCGTGTGGTCGCCGATGCGCCCAGGGAGCAGCCACTGGCCATCCCTCGTGGAAGCTGGCCCGCGGGCGTCGTTCAGTCGATGCTGAGCAGGCGTCGCAGTCGTGTGCGCAGCTGCTGGCGGTGGTGGTCGTCGGAGAAGCTCAGGGCCGTCATGTCGACATAGGCCCACCCGGCGTCCTCGAGCGACGCGCGGCGCTGTTTGTTCCGCTGCCAGTCCCGTCGGTCGGTGCGGTGGACGTCGCCGTCGTACTCGCCGACCACCCGCTGCGCCCTCCAGCGGAAGTCGACCGTGGCCAGCCACTGGCCGAGGTTGTCGTGCACCGCGACGTTGAGCTCGGGCTCGGGCAGGGCCCACGTCCAGAACCACCAGCGTGCAAGGCTCTCGCCCGGGGAGGCCGCGCCCGGTCGCGCCAGCCGGGCGAGCGGCATCAGCACGCCCGCATGGCGCCGCCCCACCCGCGCCGCGGCTGCAGCGAGCAACAGGTCCTGGGTGACGATGCCCCGGCGCAGCAGGTCGTCGGCCACCGCGAGCAGGTGGGCCTCACTCCACAGGCCCGCCAGGTCACACCAGGTGTCGGTCGCAGAGGTGACGCGAAGGCCGTGCGCCAAGGTGATGTCGCGCGACTCCAGACCTCGGTGCGTGCGGCATCCCGCGCGGGTGACGGGTGGGCGGTGGCGGACACGCATGACGTCGAGCAGCTCGTCGGTGCCCGGCCAGGGCTTCGGCGTGGGCAGGCCGTGCAGGCGAGCGGCCGTGAGGTGGCTGAACGCGACGTCACCCGGGAGCACGGACGCGAAGGCCAGCGCGTGGCCGACCGGATCGCGGTCGCCTGCCGCCGCGAGCCGCACCCCACGCGTGGGTGACTCCAGCTCGCGGTTGCGCAGCCGGCCGCGGGACACCGAGAGCTCACGCGCCTGCCCGACGGTGAACGGGCCGAGGAGCAGCTCACTGGGCAGAGGAGTACGGGCTGGCATCGCAGGAGAGTGACCCGGCCGGTGCGCGTGCGTCGACGGCGTCGCCGCACCTGTGGAGGGCCGGGGTCCCGAGGGCGGGTCTGTGGACGGAATCCGGGGGTCCAGTGGCGGACCCGGGACGACGCGAGGAGGAACGGGCCTTGCCCGGCCCAGGGATGGGTAGTGGTCGTCCCAGGAGCGGTGCAACGACCACGAGCCATCCCCGGTGGCCGACTCCGCAGCACCGCGGACGGGACTGACGCCCACACCGGCATACTCGGCGCATGCCCCGCGTCATCCACACCGCCCAGGCGCTCGTCGACGCCGTGCTCGAGGTGCCGGCCCTGCCGATCCGCGGCGGCAACGTGATGGCCACCTCCTACCAGCGCTACGCCGGGGGCGCCGTCACGATCCTGCTGGCTGCGGCCCGCTCGGGGGCGTCGTGCGTGCACGCCGGTGCGGTCGGCACCGGGCCCAACGGCGACCTGGTCCGGGCCGCGCTGACCGCCGAGGGGGTGGTGGTGTCCTCGCCGCCGGTGGCCGACGTCGACACCGGCGTGTGCGTGGTGCTCGTCGAACCCACCGCCGAGCGCTCCTTCGTCACGACCCAGGGAGCCGAGCGCCGCATCACTGTCGAGTCGCTGGCGAGCTGTGCTCCCGTGCCCGGCGACCTGGTCTGCGTCAGCGGCTACTCCCTCGTGGGCCGCACCCGAGACCCGCTGGTCGAGTGGCTCGACACCCTCGACCCCGGCGTCGTCGTGGTGCTCGACCCGGGTGCGGTCTTCCGCGAGCTCGACGCCGGCCTGCGGGAGCGGGTGCTGGCCCGCACGACGGTGTGGACGGGAAACGCCGACGAGGCCGCCGGGCTCACCGGGGTGCACGGGATGCACGAGGCCACCGAGGTGGTCGCCACCCTCCTGC
This sequence comes from Ornithinibacter sp., assembly GCA_045807225.1. Classification (GTDB taxonomy): domain Bacteria; phylum Actinomycetota; class Actinomycetes; order Actinomycetales; family Dermatophilaceae; genus Fodinibacter. The sequence continues at coordinate 4,443 of JBJMHU010000190.1, forward strand.
CCCCGGATGCCGTGACGATCGTCCGCGACGGGCCGCGCGGTTGCGCGGTGCGCGAGCACGGCCGGACCGACTTCCTGCCGGGCCACCCGCAGCGACCCGTCGACACCAACGGCGCCGGCGACACCCACACCGGCGTGATGCTCGCGGAACGGGCGGCGGGGGCCTCGTGGGCCCACGCCGCCGCCCGGGCGAACGCCGCCGGAGCCATCAAGGTGACCCGGCGCGGGCCGGACACCGCACCGACCCGCGCCGAGATCGACGACTTCCTGGCCGGTTAGGCGCCCGCGCGCCGGATGCCGACCCGCAGCCAGGTGCCCACCAGCCAGAGCGCGAGGCCGGCCTGCATCGGGAACAGCACCGTCGGGGCCAGGCTGCCGGTCGCCGCGATCAGCGGCGCGGATGCCGCGTAACCGAGCCCGCCCAGCACGGCCGGAACCGCCAGCGTCCAGGCGGGCAGGGTGCGGGCCGAGCACGCCACCGCGATGGCCAGAGCGGCCCCGGTGAGCCCCATCAGCGGCGTGGCCACCACCTGGAGGGCGAGGTGCAGGTCGAGCACCGGGGTGGAGTGGTGCTGGGCCAGCTCGTCCGCCTCCCCGGCGGCCACGAGGTGGGGGACCAGCTCGACGGTGGCCAGCCCCCACCCCACCGCTGCGGCCGTCAGCCAGCGCCGGAGACCGGGCCCGAACACCCCGGCCCGCCGGGTCGTCACGAAGCCGATGGTGGCCAGCGCCGTGCCCAGCAGCAGCAGGAGGTGCGACGGGAGCCACGCGGGGCTGCCGAGCATCGAGGCGAGGTAGGCGTCGACGCTCGCGCCCGACCCGTGCGGGTGCAGGCCGCCGCCGGCCGCCAGGAGGATGCCGCCCGCACCGAGCGGGAGGGCGGCGAGGCGCGGGTGCGTTCGACGCACGCTGCCGGTGCCGATTCCCTCGCGGTCGACGCGGGTGCGGGTGCCGACGCGGGTGCCGGTGGCGACGCGGTCGACGCGGATGCCGGTGCCCTTGCCCTCCGCCGCGACGTGGCCGGGGCCGGGGGCATGGTTCGTGCCGTGTTCCGTGCCGGTCGTCGTCGTCACCTCAGGCCGCCACGAGGGTGTTGTGGGTGGAGGCGACGCGCCACCCCATCGGGTGCCCGGCATCCGGCACGAGCACGCTCGTCGAGCGGGCCCGGTGCGTGCCGGCCAGGGGGCCGGCCGGGGCGGTGAGGGTGCTCGTGGAACTGGCGACGAGGGCGCCGTCGCCGACCTCACGGACGGCGACGAGCTCCATCCGGTTCGTGCTCCCGGCGTAGATGGTGCGGAAGATCTCGGCATGCCCCGCCGCAATGGCGGTGCGGCCGGTCGCCCACTCCCCGCGGATGGTGACGAAGGTGGCGTCCTCGGCGTAGACCGCCCCGAAGGCCTCCCCGTCCCCGTCGTTCCATGCCTGCTCCAGCCGCGCGAGGACCTCGACGGCGACCTGCTCTGCGTTCATGATGATCCCTGTCTTTCGTTGAGTCGCTACTGATTGATTCATGTAGTGCTCAGTGAATATAGACGGACTCAGCGATTCTGTACAGTGGTACGCATGAGCACTTCGCGCACCTACCGCTCCGAGCTGCGCGACCAGCAGGCGCAGCACACCCGGGCCGTCATCGCCCGTGAGGCACGGGCGCGCTTCGTGACCACGGGGTGGGCGGGCACCAGCGTGCGGTCGGTGGCGCAGGCCGCCGGGGTGTCGGAGGCGACCGTCTACAACGTCTACGGCAGCAAGGCCGGGCTGGCCGTCTCACTCATCGACGCGGCCGAGGAGGAGGCCGACGTGCGCCGGGCCGCTGCGGAGCTCGCCGCGCACGACGGCGACCCGGTGGCACAGCTCGCCGCGTTCGTGGCCTTCGACCGACGGCTCTTCCAGCACGGGGGAGACGTGCTGCGTGTGCTCGCCGAAGGGCGTCGCCAGCACGCCGAGCTGGGCGACGCCTACGACGAGGGACGCCGCCGTGGTGATGCCCAGCGGCGCCGGGTGTTCAGCGCATGGCCGAAGTCTTTGTGGCGCAAGGGTGTCGACGTCGACCGGGCGCTCGCCATCTACGCGATGGTCGCCTCGCTCGAGAGCTACGACGTGGCGGTCGCAGAGCGGGGATGGACCCCCGAGCAGGTCGAGGCCTGGTGGCACGAGGCCCTGACCGAGCTGCTGCTCAGGCCAGCCGGTCGAGGTCGGAGCGGCAGCGGCGCTCGAACTCGCTGAGCTCGGACAGTGCGGCGTCGAGGTCGCGCCGGCGCTGCTCGAGGTCGGCGCGGCGGTCGTCGATCTGGCCCAGCACGTACTCGAGCTGGGAGCGCCGCCCGCGCGGCACGTCGTACAGGTCGATGATCGTGCGGATCTCCTCGAGCGGGAAGCCGAGCCGCTTTCCGCGCAGGATCAGGCTCAGCCGGGTGCGGTCGCGCCGGTGGTAGACGCGGGCGGTGCCCCGGCGCTCCGGTGAGATCAGGCCGAGCTCCTCGTAGTGCCGCACGGTGCGGTGGGTCACCCCGAACTCGTCGGCGACCTCGGCGATCGACCAGGTGCGGTCGCGCTCGTCGGCCTCGGAGGCGGCGGGGGAGCGCACGGCATCCGCGCTGGGTGAGCGCACGGCATCCGTCACGGGGGTTGGCATACCGGCGAGTATTGCTTTACGTTGACGTCAACGTCAAGAACCCGACGGCCTGCCACGCCCCGCGATCCGGGGCTGGGACCACCTGCGCGAAGGAGCGCCGATGTACGAGCTGAGCAAGGACCACGAGGACTTCCGCAAGGTGGTCCGCGAGTTCGCGACCCAGGCCGTCGAGCCGCACGTCGCCCAGTGGGACCGTGAGCACCACTTCCCTGCCGACCTGGTGCCGACCATGGGCGACCTGGGCCTGTTCGGGCTGGTCGTGCCCGACGAGTTCGGCGGGTCGCTCGAGGCCTCCGACGGCGGTGCGTTCACCAGCCTGTGCATCGCGATCGAGGAGCTCGGCCGGGTCGACCAGTCGATCGGCATCACGCTCTCGGCCGGGGTCGGGCTGGGCATCAACCCGATCCTCACCTACGGCAGCCAGGCCCAGAAGGAGCGCTTCCTGCCCGACCTCGTCGCCGGACGCACGCTCGCCGGCTTCGGCCTCACCGAGCCGGATGCCGGCAGCGATGCGGGTGCCACCCGCACCAAGGCCGTGCTCGACAACGGCGAGTGGGTCGTCGACGGGGCGAAGGCCTTCATCACCAACTCCGGCACGCCGATCACGTCGGTCGTCACCGTCACGGCGCGTACCGGCACCGACGACAAGGGGCGTCCCGAGATCTCGGCCATCATGGTGCCTTCCGGCACAGCCGGTTTCACCGTCGAGGCACCCTACGACAAGCTCGGCTGGAACATCTCCGACACCCACGGCCTGTCCTTCAGCGGATGCCGGGTGCCCGAGGACCACCTCCTCGGCCAGCGGGGTCACGGCTTCCGCCAGTTCCTCAAGACCCTCGACGACGGGCGCATCGCGATCAGCGCGCTGGCGCTGGGCCTGATCACCCGGATGCGCGAGGAGGCCACGGCCTACGCGAAGACCCGCACCGCGTTCGGCAGTCCGATCGGGGTCAACCAGGGCGTCGCCTTCCCGATCGCCGACCTCGCGGTCATGGAGGAGAACTCACGCCTGCTCACCTACCGGGCGGCGTGGCTCAAGGACGAGCAGGAGAGCGGCCGCCGCTCGGTGGCCGAGGTGAAGCAGGCTGCGGCCGTGGCGAAGCTCTACACCTCCGAGGCTGCGGTGTCCGCCACCCGGATCGCCACCCAGGTCTTCGGCGGCAACGGCTTCATGGAGGAGTACCCCGTGGCCCGGTTCTACCGCGACGCCAAGATCCTCGAGATCGGCGAGGGCACCTCCGAGGTGCAGCGCATGGTCATCGCCAAGGGCCTCGGCCTCCCGGCATGAGCGACGACCCACGGGTCGCTGACGTTCGGTCGCGGCTGGACGCCGCGCACACGGCATCCGAGCGGCCGACCGACAAGGCGGCGGCCAAGCTCGCCAGCCAGAACAAGCTGTACGTGCGCGACCGCATCGCGCTGCTGGTCGACGAGGGCAGCTTCGTGGAGGACGGCCGCTACGCGAACTCGCGCGCCGCCGGGCTGCCGGCCGACGGCGTGGTCACCGGCCGGGGCACCGTCGACGGGCGGCCGGTGGTCGTCATCGCCAACGACCCCACCGTCAAGGCCGGCTCGTGGGGAGCGCGCACCGTCGAGAAGATCGTGCGTGCCACCGAAACCGCTCTTCGGGAGGAGCTTCCGGTCTTCTGGCTGGTCGACAGCGCCGGCGCCCGCATCACCGACCAGGTCGAGATGTTCCCCGGCCGTCGCGGCGCTGGGCGCATCTTCCACAACCAGGTGGCGCTGTCCGGCAAGGTGCCGCAGGTCTGCTGCCTGTTCGGTCCCTCGGCGGCGGGTGGCGCCTACATCCCCAGCTTCTGCGACGTCATCATCATGGTCGAGGGCAATGCCTCGATGTACCTCGGCAGCCCGCGGATGGCCGAGATGGTCGTCGGCGAGAAGGTCTCGCTCGAGGAGATGGGCGGGGCGCGTATGCACTGCACCGTCTCGGGCGTCGGCGACCTGCTGGCGCACGACGACGCCGAGGCGATCGAGCTGGCCCGGCTCTACTTCTCCTACCTGCCGGGCAGCTGGCGGCAGCCGTTGCCGACCTACCACCCGGAGGAGCCGGCCGAGCCGCTGACCCGCGCGTCGGTGCCCGAGCGCGAGAGCCAGCCGTTCGACGTGCACGACTTCATCGACGGCCTGGTCGACGACGGCAGCTTCTTCGAGGTCAAGCCGCTGTTCGCCGCCGAGCTGGTGGTGGGGTTCGCCCGGATGGACGGCGAGAGCGTCGGCATCGTCGCCAACAACTCGGCGGTCAAGGGCGGGGTGCTGTTCACCGACTCGGCCGACAAGGCGAGCCGCTTCATCTGGCTGTGTGACGCGTTCTCGATCCCGCTGGTCTACCTCGCCGACGTGCCGGGGTTCATGATCGGCTCCGAGGTCGAGCGCGGCGGCATCATCCGGCACGGGGCGAAGATGGTCTCGGCGGTGGCGTCGGCCACGGTGCCGCAGTTCTGCGTCGTCGTCCGCAAGGCGTACGGCGCGGGTCTGTACGCGATGGGCGGGCCGGGCTTCGGGCCGGACGCCACGATCGCGCTCCCCACCGCCCGGATCGCCGTGATGGGTCCGGAGGCGGCGGTGAACGCGGTGTACGCCAACAAGATCGCCGAGGTGGAGGCAGCCGAGGGCGCTGCGGCTCGGGATGCCTTCGTGGCCGCGCGGCGGGCGGAGTACGAGGCCGACGTCGACCTCGAGCGTCTGGCCGCCGACCTCGTCATCGACCAGGTGGTGGAGGCCGACGCGCTGCGCGGCGAGCTGCTGCACCGGCTGCGCTACGCCGCCCGGCGCGACCGGCACTTCGCCGACAAGCGCCGCGACGTCCCTCCGGTCTGACCTGGCCCGGCGGCTGACCGACAGAACCTCGCACGTGCTGGCTTTCGGTGGTGCCCGGCGGGATCTGACCGCAATAACCCGGCACGTGCCGATGAACCGGGCGGCCGGCTGGGACGTGGAGGCCCGGGAACTACTGGATGATGCCGTCCCGGCGCAGGTCGTGCCAGGCCAGGCCGAGCTCACGCACCAGGTCGCGCAGCAGGGGCAGTGAGACGCCGATGACGTTGCTCGGGTCGCCCTCGATGCCCGCCACATACGGCCCGCCGAGGCCGTCGAGGGTGAACGCGCCGGCCACTCGCAGCGGCTCGCCGGTGGCCACGTAGGCCTCGACCTCGGCGTCGTCGAGGTCGGCGAAGTGCACGACGGTGGATGCCGTGCCACCCACCATGCCGCCCGTCCCACCGGCGTCGGGCTCGCGCAGGTCGACCAGCCAGTGGCCGGTGTGCAGCACCCCGGAGTGCCCCCGCATCACCCGCCAGCGGGCCGCTGCCTCGACGGCGTCCGCCGGCTTGCCGTGCACGGCACCGTCGAGCTCGAGCACCGAGTCGCACCCCAGCACGAGGATGCCGTGCGCCGGGTCGGCGTCCACCTCGCCGAAGGCGTCGTCCGCCTCCAGGGCGGCCACGACGTCCTCCGCCTTGGCGCGGGCCAGCAGCAGGGCAACGTCGGCTCCCTCGAGCGCCGCCCCGCCGGCCGCCTCGGCCGCCGCGACGACGGCATCCTCGTCGACCGACGACACCCGCACCAAGGGGTCGACGCCGGCCGCCTGCAGGGTGCTGCGCCGGGCCGGCGACGCGGAGGCGAGCAGCAGCGCGAGGGGTGCGGACGGCATACGGCCAACCTAGTGCGGGTGACGCGGCACACGCCCGCTCGGCGCGAGAACGGTCAACTACGAGCCGTAGTATTCGGGGTGGACGTCCGGCGCCGAACGCATCCCGGACGAGAAGGAGAACCTCCGTGTCCGGAGCCGACCGCGACCTCACCCCGCTTGCACCCATCGGCATGGGCAGGACCCGGTCGGGGCCGGTGCGCGCACAGCGCCCGGTCTACGTCGACCTCCTGCCACCGTGCAACGCCGGCTGCCCGGCGGGAGAGAACATCCAGTCGTGGCTCGCGCTGGTCAAGGCCGGCGACCACGAGGGCGCCTGGCGCGCGCTCACCGCCGACAACCCGTTCCCCGCGGTGCACGGCCGGGTCTGCTACCACCCGTGCGAGGCCGCCTGCAACCGGGTCGAGCTCGACGGCGCCGTCTCGATCCACGGGGTCGAGCGCTACCTGGGCGACCTCGCCATCGAGCACGGCTGGGCCTTCGACCCTCCGCCCGCCCCCACCGGGCGCCGGGTGCTGGTCATCGGCTCCGGTCCCAGCGGGCTCGCGGCCGCGTACCACCTGCGCCGGATGGGCCACGCCGTGATGGTGCGCGACAGCGGGTCGGAGCCGGGCGGCATGATGCGCTACGGCATCCCCAGCTACCGGTTGCCGCGCGCGGTGCTCGACGCCGAGATCGACCGGCTGCGCGCCATCGGGGTCGGCTTCGAGCAGGACCACCGCGTCGTCGACCTGCAGGCCGAGATGCGTGACGGCAGCTTCGACGCCGCCTTCGTGGCCATCGGAGCCCACCTCTCGACCCGGGTCGACATCCCCAACCAGGACGCCTCACGGGTCGTCGACGCCGTCGAGTTCCTGCGCGGCGCCTCGTCGGGCACCCAGGCACCGCTCACCGGCAAGGTCGCGGTCTACGGCGGCGGCAACACCGCCATGGATGCCGCGCGCGTCGCCCGCCGCCTCGGCGCCGACGACACCGTCATCGTCTACCGGCGCACCCGCGAGCAGATGCCGGCGCACGAGTCCGAGGCCCAGGACGCCGAGGCCGAGGGCATCCGGATCAACTGGCTGCGCACCATCAGCTCGATGGGTGAGGACGACCTCACCGTCGAGGTGCAGGAGCTCGACGAGCAGGGAAAGCCGCACGGCACCGGCCGGTTCGAGACGCTGGAGGCCGACACGGTGATCCTGGCCCTGGGCCAGGCGGCCGAGACCGGCTTCCTGCACGGCATCCCGGGCATCGAGTTCCAGCGCGACACCGTGCAGGTCGACAAGCAGACGCTGATGACCGGTTCACCGGGCATCTTCGCCGGCGGCGACGCGGTGCCCAGCCAGCGCACCGTCACCGTCGGCACCGGGCACGGCAAGCGAGCCGCCCGCTCGATCGACGCGTGGCTGCGCGCCCAGGCGCACGAGGACCCGCCCAAGCACCCGCTGGCGGCCTTCGACAAGCTCAACCTCTGGTACTTCGGCGTGCACGGTCGCAGCGAGCAGGTCGGGCTCGACCCGGCCACCCGGGTGCAGACCTTCGACGAGGTGCTGACCGGGCTGTCGCCCGACGAGGCGGCGTTCGAGGCCGGGCGCTGCCTGTCCTGCGGCAACTGCTTCGAGTGCGACGGCTGCCTGGGCTCCTGCCCCGAGGATGCCGTCATCAAGCTGGGGGTCGGGCTGCGCTACCGCTTCGACCTGGACCAGTGCACCGGCTGCGGCACGTGCTACCGGCAGTGCCCCGTGCACGCCATCGACATGATCGCGGAGGTCTGAGCCGTGCGCGTCACGATCGACGGGAACCAGGCGGCGGTCGACGTCGCCTACCGGCTCAACGAGCTGTGTGCCATCTACCCCATCACGCCGAGCTCGACGATGGCCGAGCTCGCCGACGAGTGGGCCAGCCACGGCCGCACCAACGTGTGGGGCACCGTGCCCACCGTCGTGGAGATGCAGAGCGAGGGCGGCGCCGCCGGCGCGATGCACGGCGCCCTGCAGGGCGGGGCGCTGAGTGCCACGTTCACGGCATCCCAGGGCCTGCTGCTGATGATCCCGAACATGTACAAGATCGCCGGTGAGCTGACCTCCACGGTGTTCCACGTGGCCGCCCGCTCGCTCGCCGCGCAGGGGCTGTCGATCTTCGGCGACCACTCCGACGTGATGGCGGTGCGCCAGACCGGCTTTGCCCTGCTGTCGTCGGCGTCGGTGCAGGAGGCGCACGACCTCGCGCTGGTCTCGCAGGCCGCCACCCTGCGCACCCGGGTGCCGTTCGTGCACTTCTTCGACGGCTTCCGCACGTCGCACGAGCTGAACACCGTCGAGCTGGTCGATGACGACGTGCTGCGCGCCGTCGTGCCCGAGCACCTGGTGCGCGAGCACCGCTTCCGGGGGTTGACCCCGGAGCGCCCCTTCGTGCGCGGCACCGCCCAGAACCCCGACGTCTACTTCCAGGCCCGCGAGACGGTGAACCCCTTCTATGCCGTCGTGCCCACCGTGGTGCAGGAGGTCATGGACGAGGTCGCCGCCCACACCGGCCGGCACTACCGCGTCGCCGAGTACACCGGGCACCCCGAGGCCGACCGCGTGGTCGTCATCATGGGCTCCGGCGGAGAGACGGTGCGCGAGACCGTGACCCACCTCGTCGGTGGGGGAGAGCGGGTCGGGGTGCTCCAGCTGCGGCTCTACCGGCCGTTCCCGGCGGCCGAGCTGCTCGCCGCCCTACCGGCATCCGCGACCCAGGTGGCCGTGCTCGACCGCACGAAGGAGCCCGGCTCCAACGGTGAGCCGCTCTACCTCGACGTCGTCGCCACGCTCGCCGAGGCGCACGAACGCGGCGACCGGGCCACCATCCCGCGCGTCATCGGTGGTCGCTACGGGCTGTCGTCCAAGGAGCTGACCCCGGCGATGGTCGCGGGCATCTACACGGAGCTCAGGCGCCCAGAACCCAAGCGCCGCTTCACGATCGGCATCACCGACGACGTCAGTGGCACGAGCCTGACGTACGACGACACCCTCGACATCGAGGAGCCGGACACGCTGCGCGCGGTGTTCTACGGGCTCGGCTCCGACGGCACCGTCGGCGCGAACAAGAACACCATCAAGATCCTCGGCGCCGACCCCGACGTCTACGCCCAGGCCTACTTCGTCTACGACTCCAAGAAGTCGGGCGGGCTGACGGTGTCGCACCTGCGCTTCGGGCCGCACCCCATCCGCGCGCCCTACCTGGTCAACCGCGCCGGGTTCGTCGGCTGCCACCACCTCGGCCTGCTCGAGACGGTCGACGTGCTCGCGTGCGCCGAGGACGGCGCCACCCTGCTGCTCAACGCCCCCCAGCCGCCCGACCAGGTGTGGGACGCGCTGCCGGGCCCGGTGCAGCAGCAGGTCATCGACAAGCGGCTGCGCCTGTATGCCGTCGACGCCGGGTCCGTGGCGCGGGCCGCCGGCCTTCCCGGGCGCACCAACACCGTGCTGCAGACCTGCTTCTTCGCGATCTCCGGCGTGCTGCCCCCCGACGAGGCCGTGCTGCGGGTCAAGGAGGCCATCCGCAAGACCTACAGCCGGCGCGGCTCGGAGGTGGTGCGCCGCAACGAGGCCGCCGTCGACGCCACCCTCGCCGCGCTGCACGAGGTGCCCGTGCCCGTTGCCCGCACGTCGGCGCGCGAGATGCCGGACATCGTGCCGACCCACGCGCCCGAGTTCGTGCGCACCGTCACCGCCGCGATGATGGCCGGGCGCGGCGACGACCTCCCGGTCAGCGCGATGCCGGTCGACGGCACCTTCCCCAGCGGCACCACCGCCTATGAGAAGCGCCGGATCTCGGACCTGGTCGCGGCCTGGGACCCCGATGCCTGCATCCAGTGCGGCACCTGCAGCTTCGTGTGCCCGCACAGCGTCATCCGGTCGAAGTTCTATCCCGCAGAAGCGGCCGACGACGCGCCCGACGGCTTCCGGTCCGCACCGCTCAACGCCGCGGGCCTGCCCGGCTCGCGCTACACCCTGCAGGTGTACGTCGAGGACTGCACCGGCTGCGGCCTGTGCGTCGAGGCGTGCCCGGTGAGCCCGATCGGCGAGCCGACCCGCAAGGCGATCAACCTCGAGCCGCTCGAGCCGGTGCTGGTGCCGGAGCGGGAGAACATCGGCTACTTCGAGGGCCTGCCGGTCAACGACCGTTCCCGCGTCGACTTCGGCACGGTGCGCGGGACCCAGTTCCTGCAGCCGCTGTTCGAGTTCTCCGGCGCCTGCTCGGGGTGCGGTGAGACCCCCTACCTGAAGGTGCTCACCCAGCTCTTCGGCGAGCGGCTCACGGTGGCCAACGCGACGGGATGCTCGTCGATCTACGGCGGCAACCTGCCGACGACGCCGTGGACCAAGAACGCCGCGGGACGCGGGCCGGCCTGGTCGAACTCGCTCTTCGAGGACAACGCCGAGTTCGGCCTCGGTCTGCGGCTGGCCGCCGACCTGCACACGTCCCTGGCGCGCACCCGCCTCGCCCAGCTGCGCGAGGAGGTCGGCACCGAGCTGGCCGACGGCATCCTCGAGGCGGGCCAGGTGCGCGAGTTCGAGCTCACCGCCCAGCGCGAGCGCGTCGCCGAGCTGCTCACCCGCCTCGACGGCCTGGACGGCCCGGTGGTGGAGGACCTGCGCAGCGTCGCCGACCACCTGCTGCGGCGCACCGTGTGGATCGTCGGAGGTGACGGCTGGGCCTACGACATCGGCTCCGGCGGCCTCGACCACGTGCTCGCGAGCGGTCGCAACGTCAACGTGCTCGTGCTCGACACCGAGGTCTACTCCAACACCGGTGGCCAGTCGTCGAAGTCGACCCCCGTGGGCGCCGTGGCCAAGTTCGCGGCGGCCGGCAAGGCGTCGGCCAAGAAGGACCTGGCGCTGCAGGCCATCGCCTACGGCGACGTCTACGTGGCGCGCGTCGCGATGGGCGCCGACCCGCACCAGACGCTGACCGCGTTCCGCGAGGCCGAGGCCTTCGACGGGCCCTCGCTCGTGATCGCCTACAGCCACTGCATCGCCCACGGCATCGAGATGAGCAAGGGGCTCGACCAGCAGTACCGCGCGGTCGCCTCCGGGCACTGGCCGCTGGTGCGCTACGACCCGGCGGTGCGCTCGAGCGGTGGCAACCCGTTCCAGCTCGACTCGCCACGCCCGCGCATCCCGCTCGAGGACTACATCTACAACGAGCTGCGCTACCGGATGCTGCGCAACGCCGACCCCGCGGAGGCCGAGCGCCTGCTCGGGCTGGCGCAGGAGGCCGTCGACCAGCGCTGGCGCACGTACGAGGAGATGGCCACCCGCGGCGCCGACCGGTTCGCCGCCGACCCGAGGAGGACCACGTGAGCGACCTGACGACGAGCTATCTCGGTCTGGCACTGCGCAACCCGCTCGTGGCGAGCGCCTCGCCGCTCTCGCAGGGCGTCGACCGGGTGCGAGCCCTGGCCGGGTCCGGGGTGGGCGCCGTGGTGCTCTACTCGCTCTTCGAGGAGCAGGTGCACCGCGAGCAGCTGCGCGACCTGATGATCACCGAGTCGCACGAGGACGCCTTCGGCGAGGCGCAGACCTGGTTCCCGTCGGTGCCCACCACCCAGCCGGTCGGGTCGGCGCGCTACCTGCACCTGCTCGAGCAGGCCTCGGCGGCCGTCGACGTGCCGGTGATCGGAAGCCTGAACGGCAGCAGCCCCGGCGGCTGGGCGGGCTTCGCGCGCTCGATGCAGGATGCCGGCGCCGCGGCCATCGAGCTGAACGTCTACCTGGTGCCGGGCAACCCGCACACGAGTGGTCGAGAGGTCGAGGACCGGCACGTCGAGATCCTGCGCCAGGTCAAGGATGCCGTGAGCGTGCCGGTCGCCGTGAAGCTGAGCCCGCACTTCAGCTCGATGGGCGAGATGGCGATGCGGCTCGATGTCGCAGGCGCCGACGGGCTGGTGCTCTTCAACCGTTTCCTGCAGCCCGACGTCGACCACGAGACGATGACCGTGAC
>JBJMHU010000191.1:0-21764 GCA_045807225.1 Ornithinibacter sp.
CGCGGTGACACGTTCTCGCTCGCGGGCCCGCGGCCCGGTGCCCGGCCCCACGGCGAGAGCGACTGAGGCCCCCGGCCGCCGCCCGGCGGTCAGTGCACGGACGTGGTCTGCCGGGGCCGCGCGGGCCGTATCGACGCCACCCCGCGGCGGTGCAGCGCGAGCCCGGCCACGACCATCACCACCGAGACGACGAGGAACCCGATGTCCCACGACGGCGGGGCGCCCAGGTCGTCGCGCACGTGGTGGATGCCGAGCAGCGGGTGGTCGACGAGCCCCTCGACGACGTGGAAGATGCCCCAGCCCGCGAGGAGCAGCCCGAGGTGGAAGGACCAGCTCGGCGCCAGCGCACCCGCGCGCCACGAACGCACCAGCGCGATGGTGCCCACGAGCACCAGCACCCACATCACCGCGTGGAAGAAGCCGTCGGCCAGGGTGTTCATCTCCAGGCCCGCGACCGTGCTGGTCGGGTACGCCGCGACATCGCTGACCATGTGGTGCCACTGGAGGACCTGGTGCAGCACGATGCCGTCGACGAACCCGCCCAGGCCCAGTCCGAGGAGCAGCGCCGGAGTCCTCGACGGCGGGGTGCCGCCCCCGGCTCCCGTCATGCCACCCGCGGCCACAGACGGGTGGGTCGGTCGAGCAGCCCCGCCTCCCCGCGCTGCTGCTCACCGAGGTAGGCGTCGAGCACGAGGATGCCGGCCGTCGTCGCCGGCGTGGCCCACTGCAGCCAGCGCATCGAGCGCGCCAGCGAGCGGGCCCGCTTCGCGGCCCTGGGGTCGTGGTCGGCGCGCTCCTTCGCCTCACCGAGGTCGGCGCCGAGCCGGTAGGCAGCGGCGCTCGCCGCCAGCGCGGCTCCGGTCAGCGCCGTCTTGGCCAGGACGGCGACGCTCGTCGGTCGGTGGTTGGCGACGCGTCGCCGGTTGTCGGCCAGGATCGCCAGGCCGCTGAGGAGGTGCAGGCCGATGGCGCCACCCTGCACCGGCCCCCACTGGGTCCATCCCTCGTCGGCGATGGCGGCCTGCTCACCGGCGTCGTCACCCTCGCGACTGGCGGGGTTGAGCGCCACCGCGCCCATCAGCGAGCCGCCGAACCAGGCCGCGTTCGTGACCAGGTGGGTGGCCCGAACCAGTGTGCTGTACGCGGACATTCGTCATCTCCAGAGTCGTGGTGGAGCGCCCGCCGAGAAGCGCCGGGCGGGCAGCCGACGACGGCCCGGTCGACCGCCGACGTGCGCTGCCCCTACCCGCTCGCCCGTGCGGCACGCACCCCGTCAAGCGTTGAGGCCGGCCAGGTCGAGCACGTCGTCGGGGCCGGCCAGGTCGGGGGTGGCAAGGAAGACTGTCGACACGCCCGACGCCGCCAGCTCGGCGTGCCGCTCGCGGTGGTCGGACACCGTGCCCGCGTGCGTCCGGGCGGCGAACGCCGCGGCCCTGGTGCGGCCGCGGAGCCGCTCCACCCGGGCCCAGACGTCATCCCGGTCGTGGCCCACCACCGGCAGGTCGAGCAGCGTGACGGCGACCTCGGCCGGGTCGCGGCCCACGTCGGCACAGTGCCGGTGCAGGACGGACACCTTGTGCCGCAGCACGTCCGGCTCCGACGTGGTGAGGTTGCACGCGTCACCCAGCTCGGCCGCGATCCGCAGGGTTCGGCGCTCGCCGTTGCCGCCCACGACCACGTCGATCGGGGCAGCGGGCCGCGGGTAGCAGGTGGTCTCGGGCAGGAACACCCCGTCGGCGGCGTGCGCCTTCGTGCCGGGGGCCCACAGCGCCCGCAGCACCCGGATGGAGTACTCGAGCTCGTCGAGCCGCTGCGTGGCGGGCGGGAACGGCATCCCGTAGGCCGCGTGCTCGCGCTCCCACCAACCGGCGCCGATGCCGACGAACGTGCGCCCCCCGTTCAGGGCGGACAGCGTCGCTGCGGCCTTCGCCGTGATCCCCGGCTGCCGGAAGGTGACCGGCGTGCACAGCGTGCCCAGCCGCAGCCGGGTGCCGAGCCCGGCGACCGCCCCCAGCGCCACCCACGGCTCGGGGATCGGGTCCCAGGCGCGCCCGACCTGAGGAATCTGGATCAGGTGGTCCATCAGCGCCAGCCCGGCGAATCCCGCCTCGTCGGCGGCCAGGGCGACGCCGCGCAGCCAGGCCATCGGGTCCTCGCCCCACGGGAAGCGCGAGACGTGCAGCACGACCTCGACGCCGGTGGATGCCGTGCGCTCGCCGCCCGCCCGCGCCGCAGCGGAAGGAGCGGTTGCGGGGGCGAGCGGGGTGGGGGCGTCCTCGGAGGTGACGGCGACGACGACGTCCCAGCCCTCGGCCGCGACCTCGTCGGCCACCTCACGCCGCCTGGCCAGCTGCCCGGCCAGCACTCGCGCGGGCAGTGGCGGGTCGCGCTCGGCGTTGCGACGCCGACACACCTCGTCGGAGGTGTCGAGCAGCACGACCGCGGCCGGCATCCCGGACGCTCGGGCGGCGGCCAACCAGCGGAGGCGACGCTCGGCGTCCGTCCCGAGGGTGTCGACCACGGTGGTGAGCCCCCGGCCCAGCCGGGCGGCGACGATGGCCTCGAGCACGGCGAACGCATCGTCGGAGGCGTCGAGGTCGTGCGGGCCGCTGCCCACGACCCCGCGCAGCGCGTCCGAGGACACCACCTCCTCGGCCCGGTAGCGCTGCGCCGCCCAGGTCGACTTGCCCGACCCGGAGGCGCCCACGAGCACCACGAGCGCCGGGTCGGGGAGCGACATGCGGGCAGTCTGCCCGATGGCCGCCACCGAACCGCCCGTCCGCGGCATCCTGGACGCGCGGTCCGCCTCGAGTGCGACGACCCCTCCGGACGCCTCGGGTGCGAGCGAGCACGAGTGACCGCGCGCGTCCGTGACGGCCCGGTCACCCACTCGGGGAAGCACCAGGGGCCGGGGAGCGGAGGTCACCTGCGTCGTTCCACCTGCTGGGTGAGGCGCCGTCGCCGTCCGGCGCGCGAAACTGTGCTGTCGAAGGTCCCCGGTGGTCGACCCCGGACGTAGGGTCGTCCGCAGTCGTGGTGGGGACCAGCGGAGGAGGTGCGTGGACATGGGAGACCAAGGCCACGACAGGAGCGGGATGCCGGTGGGGGTCGCCGAGCTCGTCATCGTGCGACACGGGGAGAGCGTGGGCAACCTCGCCGCCGCGGCGGCCGGCGAGAAGGGGCTGGCCCGGCTGGAGCTCGACTACCGCGACCCCGACACCCCGTTGTCCGACAACGGTGTCGCACAGGCAGATGCGCTCGGGCAGCACGTTGCCGGGCTGCCGGACGCGGCCCGCCCCGAGGTGGTCCTCGGCTCGCCGTACGTGCGGGCCGCCAGCACGATGGAGCGGGCCCTGCGGGGGTGGTCGGCCCCGCGCCCCGTGCTCGACGAGCGGCTGCGCGAGCGTGACCTCGGGCTCTTCGACGGCCTGACCGGGCAGGGCATCCGCGACACCTACCCCGAGGAGGCCAAGCGCCGGGAGGTGATGGGCAAGTTCTACTACCGCCCTCCGGGTGGCGAGAGCTGGACCGACGTGGTGCTGCGCGTGCGCGGGGTGCTCGGCGACCTGCACCAGGTGCACGAGGGACGGCGCGTGTGGGTGTTCACCCACCAGGCCGTGATCATGGCGTTCCGCTACCTGCTGGAGTCGCTCACCGAGCAGGAGCTGCTCGACATCGACGGCAGCACCCCGCTCGCCAACTGCTCGCTGACCCGGTACCAGGCAACCGATGCCGGTGGGCTGCGCCTGGTCGGTTACGGCGACGTGGAGCACCTCGAGGCCTCCGACGCCGAGCCGACCCACGAGGAGCCACACGGGGCGGGGCGGGCGGCGACGGCGGGTGACCGGTCGTGAGTGACGGGTCCGACCCCGCGGTCGTGGTCACCCCCGCGCTGCTGCGCAGCCGGCCGCTGCCGTCGCCGGGCGGCGACAAGAACGAGAAGGGCCGGCTGCTCATCGTCGGGGGCAGCCGCCAGACGCCGGGGGCGGTGCTCCTCGCCGCCGAGGCGGCGCTGCGCGTGGGGGCGGGGAAGGTGCAGGTGGCCACCACGGCATCCACCGCCACCGTGCTGGGGGTCGCCCTGCCCGAGTGCTTCCTCGTCGGCCTGCCCGAGGACGACGACGGCGAGCTGGCCGCCTCCGCTGCAGAGCGGGTGATCGAGCTGGCGGAGCAGGCCGACACCGTGCTGGCCGGCCCCGGCATCGGCACACCGGACGCCGCCCGCGAGCTGCTCGAGGCCGTCGTGCCGCGGCTGGGGTCGGCCCTCGTCGTCGACGCGCTCGGCACCGCCTACCTCACCGCGCACATCGACGGGGTGCGCCACCTCGCCGGCCGGGCGCTGCTGACCCCCAACGCCGGTGAGCTCGCCGAGGTGCTGCAGGAGGACGAGGACCAGGTGACGGACGACGTGCTGGCGGCCACCCGGCGCGCCGCGGGCCGCACCGGTGCCACGGTGCTGTCGGGCAGCGAGAGCTCGTTCGTCTGCGAGCCGGCGGGGGAGTCCTGGCGCCTCGACGTCGGCGCCCCGGGAGCGGCGGTGGCCGGCTCCGGCGACGTCAAGGCCGGGGCGGTGGCCGGGCTGCTGGCCCGCGGGCTGTCCCCGGCACGTGCCGCGGCCTGGGGCGCGTACGTGCACGGGCGGGCCGGCGAGCGGCTGACGGCCGAGGTGGGCCGTACGGGCTTCCTGGCCCGGGAGGTCGTGCGCGGGCTGCCGGCAGCCCTGGCCGAGGTCGAGCTGGGCGTCACCGACGGCTGAGTCGATCCGGCAGCAGGGCGGCAGGGCCGAGGCGAACGTTCCCGCATTCAGGCAGTGGGCCACTTCGGGGCCGGTCCCGTGCTCAGCCGTGGCCTTCCGCCGCCCCACTGCCTGTCCGCGGGAACGCTGATCGCGCTGCGGATGCCCGTCGCGTGGGTGACGCGGGCCGCTCGGTCAGCTGTTGACCAGCCGCAGGTCGGCGACCAGCGCGTCGTAGTCCTGCTGCCGCTGGCGCGACCTCAGCACGGATGCCGGGTGCACCGTGGCGAGGACCCGCTCGGGCGTCGCCGAGCCCAGGCCGTCGGGCCACGTCAGGGGCCGTCCGCGGCTCTCACCCACCCTGAACGCCGGGCCGTACACGGTCTGCCCCGCGGTGGCGCCGAGCAGCACCACCGTGCGTGGCTGCACGGCGTCGAGCTCGGCCAGCAGCCAGGGCTGGCACTGCGCCACCTGCCATCGGCTCGGTGTCTTGTGGATGCGTTTGTGCCCCTTGTCGACGTGCCGGAAGTGCTTGACGGCGTTGGTGCGGAAGACCAGGCCCGGGTCGATGCCGGCGTCGTCCAGGGCGCGGTCGAGCAGCGCGCCGGCCGGCCCCACGAACGGCTCGCCGGCCACGTCCTCCCGGTCGCCCGGCTGCTCACCGACCAGCACCACCTCGGCCCGCTCGGGGCCGCTGCCGAAGACCGCCTGGGTCGCGTCGCGCCACAGGTCGCACCCGCGGCACCCGTCGACCGCCTCCTGCAGCGCCGGCAGCTCGTGCCGGTCGGGAACCCAGTGCGAGGCGCTCGGCCAGGCCGCGCGCTCGGCGGCGCTCGGCTGTGACGCTCCCGTGCCGGCGGGCATCCCGCCTGCCCTCAGCCCTGCTTGGCGCTCGTGGCGATGCCGTCGAGCACGTAGCGCTGGGTGAACGCGAAGATGATGATCATGGGGATGGTCGCGATCAGCGTGGCCGCCATGGCGATCTCCCAGTGGTACTCACCCGAGAGCGCGAAGGAGTCGACGATCTGCTTCAGGCCGCGCGGCATCGTGTAGTAGTCGGGGGTCTGCAGGTAGATCAGCGGCTTCATCAGGTCCGACCAGCTGGCCTGCAGCTCGAACACGAACACGATGACGAGGGCAGGGCGGGCGAGCGGCAGCGCGATGGTGCGGAACATCCTCAGGTACGACGCCCCGTCGACCCGCGCGGCCTCGAACAGCTCGCGCGGGATGCCGAGGAAGAACTGCCGCAGCAGGAAGATGTAGAAGGCCGACCCGAAGAGGTTCTGGGCCCACAGCGGCACCTGGGTGTCGATCATCCCGACCTGGTTCCAGATCAGGTAGACCGGGATCATCGTCACCGCGCCCGGCAGCATCATCGTGGCCAGCACCAGGCCGAAGAGCAGGTTGCGGTAGCGGAACCGGAAGTAGGCGAACCCGAAGGCGACCAGGGCGCTCGACAGCGTGACCGCCGTGGCGGCCATCAGGCCGACGGTCACGGAGTTGAACAGCCAGCGCAGCACGGGCCCGGCATCCCACACCTGGGCGAAGTTCGACCACTGCACCGTCTCCGGCACCAGGCGGTTGTCGAACACCTGCTCCTTGGGCTTGAGCGATGCCGACACCAGCCACACCAGCGGGTAGACGAACGCCATCGTCGCCAGGAACAGCACTGCGAGGTAGAGGCCGCGCCAGAACCACGACCGCACCGTGTCGCGGTCGCGGCCGGGTGGGCCGTCGCCTGCGAGCGGGGCGACCCCGGCCGGCCCGCGGGTGCTCGCCGGACCCTGCTCGCCACCGCCGCCGATTGGTGGGACACCTTGGACGACAGGCGTACTCATCGGTTGTCCCCCTCGTAGTAGACGAACCGGTTCCCGACCCTCACCTGGATGACGGTGATGAACAGGATGATGGCGAACAGCACCCAGGCCATCGCCGACGCGAACCCCATCCGGAAGAACTGGAAGGCGTTCTGGAACAGGTAGACCATGTAGACGAGCGAGGCGTCGGATGCCGTGGCCTTCTGCTGGGGGCCGTAGAACATCGTGTACGCCTGGTCGAACATCTGCAGCGCCGCGATGGTGTGCGTGATGACGCTGAAGAAGATGGCGCCGGAGATCATCGGCACGGTCACGCTGAAGAACCGGCGTGCCGCACCGGCGCCGTCGAGCATGGCGGCCTCGTGCAGCTGCCGGGGCACGGCGTGCAGGGCCGCCAGGAAGATCACCACGCTGCCACCGACGGCCCACAGGCTGACGATGGCCAGCGACGGCTTGAGCCAGTTGGGGTCGGTGGTCCAGTCCGGCCCCTGGATGCCGAACCACCCGAGCACCTGGTTGACCAGGCCGCGCTGCCCGTTGAGCAGGAGGAGGAACATCGCCCCCGCGGCGACGGCCGGCGTCATCACCGGGAGGTAGAACGCGGTGCGGAAGAACCCGGCGGCGCGCCCGACCCGCTGCAGGAGCAGGGCCAGGCCGAGGGCCGCCGCGGTGCCGAGCGGTACGTAGAGCGCGGCGTAGATGAAGGTGTTGGCCAGGGAGGTGCGCACCCGTGGGTCGGAGAGCAGCTCCTGGTAGTTGGCGCCGCCGACGCCGCGGGTGTTGCCGACGAGGGAGTAGTCGGTGAAGGACAGCGCCAGGCTGGCGACCATCGGGCCCGCGGTGAAGATGAAGAAGCCGAGGATCCACGGCGAGATGAAGCCCAGGGCGGCGCGGCTCTCGCGCCGCTGCAGCGTGCTAGCCATTGCTCGACACCTTCTCGAAGGCGGTCTGTGCCTCCTTCTGCGCCTGCGCCAGGGCCTGGGCCGGATCCTGTCCCTCGAGGGCCCGCGACACAGCGCTCTTCCATGCGGCGTCGATCTCCGCCCCGGCGGCCGAGGGGTTGAGCGCCTTTGCCGAGTCGAGCGAGCCGTAGAAGTTGTCGATGGCGGCCTTGAAGCCGGGGTCGGGAGCGTCCTTGAGGTACTTCTCGCGGATCTGGTCGTCGGCGGGCTTGTTGGCGGTGAACAGGCCGGTGAAGAAGGACTTGTCCTGCTCCACCTTCTGTTGGCGCGCCTCCGCCGCCTTCATCCAGGTGTCGGTCGAGGTCATCGTCTTGGCCCAGGCGCACGCCGCCACGGGGTTCTTCGCGCCCTTGGGGATCGCCCAGGCCGAGCCGCCGAGCAGGCTCGTCGGCTGCCCCTGGCGGTCCGTGAACGGGGTGGACTGCAGCTTCAGGCCCGCCGGGATGGAGTCGCGCAGCACGTTGACGTACCAGTTCTCCATCGGGAAGGCGGCGATGCTGTGCACGGTGAGCGGGTTCTTCTCACCGAAGATGTCGTAGGAGTCGCGGAAGGACTTGAACTTGGTCCACCCGCCCTGGCTCTTCACCAGGTCGACGGTGTACTTCAGCGCCTCAACGGCCTTGGGGTCGTCGAGGTGTGGAGCGCCGTCGTCACCCACGATGGTGGCCCCGTTGGCCATCGCCCACTGCGGGAACGAGTCCGGCAGCTTGGGGTCGTAGCCGAGCCGCTTGATCTTGGAGCCGTCCTGCTGGAAGAGCTTGGCCGACGTTGCGGCGAGCGCGTCCCAGTCCTTGGTCTGGATCTGCTCGGTCGTGACGCCGGCCGACCCGAGCGCGGTGCCGTCGATCAGGTTGGCCTGGACGACGTAGAACTCGGGGATGCCGTAGACCTTGTCGCCGAGCGTCACCGACTTCATCGCTGCCGGGCGGTACTGGGAGGTGTCGATCTGCTGCCCGGAGATGCACTGGTCGAGCGGCTGGATGGCGCCCTTCGCCGCGTAGGTGCCGATGAGCTGACGGCTCATGTAGACGACGTCCGGCGGGTTGCCGCTGGACACCGCCGTGAGGAACTGCTGGGCGTCGAAGTCACCCTTGTTGATGGTGACCTTCACGTCGGGAGCCGCCGCCTTGAACGCGGCGACACGCGAGGTGCCGACCTCGTCCTCGCCACCGAAGCCCATGGTGGTGAGCGTGCCGCTGGGCGTGCCCGACCAGCTGGACGACCCGGAGCCGCCGGAGTCGCCACCGTTGCCCCCGCCACCACTGTCGGACCCGCCGACTCCTGCGCACCCCGCCACCAGCGCGACGGGCAGCAGCACCGCCAACCCCCAGGTCTTCCTCATGGTCGCTCCCCTCGGTCGGCCCCCACCGGAGGTCTTCCGAGCAGTGGGCATGGAGGAAATTACCCGAGGAGGGCGAGCGGAAACGCCTCTTGAACAGCAGATTTCTCTCTGCGGCCGCGCCCCGAGGTCAGGCGGCGGAGTCGTGTGCCTGACGCTCGTCGTCGGCAAGCAGCTCGCCGCGCAGGCGCTCGACGATCCCCCGCAGGATGCGCGAGACCTGCATCTGGCTGACCCCGATGTGCTCGCCGATCTCGCCCTGGGTCAGCTCGTCGACGTAGCGCAGGCGCAGCACGAGGCGCTGGCGCTCCGTGAGGCCCGCGACTGCCTGGCGCAGTGCGTCGCGCACCTCGATGGTGCCGGCGTGGCTGGAGGTGACCAGCAGGTGGTCGGCGAGGTTGGTGCCGGCCGAGGTCGGCGCGTCGAGGGAGACGGCGTGGTAGCCGGCCGAGACCCCGCGAGCCTCGTCGACCTCGTCGACCGAGACTCCCAGCACGCTGGCGAGCTCGGTGTCGCGGGGGTCGCGGTTGAGCGCGTGCCGCAGGCGCTCCTCCTCGACGACCAGGCCCGCCCGCAGCTCCTGGATGCGGCGCGGCGGGCGAACGGCCCAGCCGTGGTCGCGGAACCAGCGCTTCAGCTCGCCGGAGATGGTGGGGTGCGCGAAGGCGGCGAAACCCGGCCCGGCACCGGGCCGGTAGCGGTCGACGGCCTTGACCAGCGCAGTGCGCGCCACCTGGAGCAGGTCGTCGGTCTCGACGCCGCGACCGCTGTAGCGCATCGCCAGGCCGTCGGCCAGGGGCAGCATCTGGATCACGATCTGCTCGACCAGCTGGGCTCGACGGGTGGGGTCGGTCTCGCCGGCCAGCTCGGCGGCGAGGGTGTCGACCTCGATGTCGAGGTCGGCCTGGGAGGCCGTGTGGTCGTCGTGGGTGGGGGAAATGGTCGAGGGTGCCATGAGCTCGTCCTTGCTGGAGAGGGATGGCACCGCTGTTGGACCAAAGTGTCCCGAGGAAGACGACTGGTTGGATCAACCGGGGAGGTCTACAACGTGCCACGGGCTCGACGCTCGTGGGGGATTAGGTCCTGACGACTTCTTCTTCGTGCAGATACCGTGCTCCCCGCACTGCCGGTGCCGTGCCGATGCGGTTCCGACACCGTGTCGGCGCTGGTCAGGCGGGTCGACGACCCGACCGCGGGCCGTCGTCGCTCTCGAGCAGCCGGGTGTCGATCAGGATGTCGGCGACGCGACCCACGGACACTCCGGCCCGGGCCGCCACCTGGGTCAGCATCTGGCGGGCGGTGTCCTCGGACAGGTCGTGGGCGGCCATGAGGAGGCCGACCGCGACGTTGCTGCTCGTGGCGTCCGCCAGCACGCGCGGGGCGGTCCTCGCCCTGGCCAGCGTGGTGAAGGTGAGGTCGGCGTTCGTCACCGCGCCGCCGGCCCACCCGCCGTAGAGCTCGGCCAGCTCCTCGTGGTGCCCCTCGAAGGCGCTGGGTGTGCTGCCGTAGAGGTTCAGCCCCCCGTAGACCTGGTCCGATGACATCAGCGGGATCGACAGGGTGCTCGACACCCCGGCGCGAGCACTGGCCTGGGCGTAGGCGTGCCACGCGCGCTCGTCGACCGGGTCGGCATCCGAGTCGGTGACCACTGAACCCTGCTCGACGGCAGCGACGCAGGGCCCGCCCTCGAGGTACTGGATGGCGTCCAGCGACGCGGAGTCGAGGTCGGTCGCCACCCAGGTGAACGAGACCCCCTCCTGGACGAAGGTCAGCGTGAGCCCGACGCAGTCGGGAGCGATCCGCCGGGTCGTCGCGGCCGCACGGTCGAACTCCTCGACGAGAGCGTCGTCGGGGTCGTCGGTCGCGGCGGCGAGGGCGGCCAGGGCAGCGGACGTCTCCGGGAGTGGTTGCACGAGTACCTCCTGCTGAGCGACGTTCGGTGCGGGCTCCCGCACACCTCGTGGCCTGCGCATCCGTGGCCCTACCCTCGGCTCACCGCTGCACACCTCTTCCGAACAGGTGGCGCACCGGTGGCCGCCAGGTGCGCAACGGCTGTACCGCAGCCGTTTCGGCAGTCGTGCTCGGGGTACGCACGCGACGAGGACGCACAGGCCGGCGAACGGGAGCGGGCGCATGCACAGCGACGAGAGCCGGGCCGACGAGCTCCGCTCCGACGTCCGCACGCTCCGGGGTGCCCTGCAGGAGCTGGCCTTCCCGGCCCAGCCCGACGACGTGCTGGTCGAGCTGGTCCACCACCACGCGCCGCCTCGCATCCTGGGGCGGGTCAGGGGTCTGCCCCAGAGCCGGCCCTACCGCTCGCTCGACGACCTGTGCGCCGCTGTCGAGGGGTAGGGGCCTGATGGACGGACCCGCGGGGCGGCCTGCTGGGGAGGCACCGGCTCAGAAGACCGGCTTGCCGCCCGTCACCCCGAGCACGGTGCCCGAGACGTAGCTCGCCTCGTCGGAGGCCAGGAACACGTAGGCGGCGGCCACCTCGACCGGCTGCCCCGGACGGCCCAGCGGGGTGTCCGACCCGAAGCCCTTCACCTTCTCGGGGGCCATCGTCGCCGGGATGAGCGGCGTCCAGATCGGCCCGGGGGCGACGGCGTTGACGCGGATGCCCTGTGGGCCCAGCTCCTGGGCCAGGTTGACGACGAGGTTGTTCAGGGCCGCCTTCGTGGCCGCGTAGTCGATCAGGTTGTCGGACGGGGAGTAGGCCTGGACCGATGTGGTCACGATGACGCTGCCGCCGTCGGCCAGCTGGGGCGCCAGTGCCTGCACCAGCCAGAACGGGCCGAGCACGTTGGTGGCGAAGGTGCGCTCGAGCTGCTCCGGGGCGAAGTCGGCCAGCTCCTCCTGGGCCATCTGGAACGCCGCGTTGCACACGAGCACGTCGACGCCGCCCAGCTCGGCCACGGCCCGCTCGGCGAGCTCCTGGTTGGCCTGCGGGGTGCGCAGGTCGGCGGCGTGCAGCACGATGCGGCTCTCGGCGCCGGCGAGCTCGGCGGTGGTGCGCGCGTCGTCCTCCTCCTCGGGCAGGTGCGTGATGACGACCTCGGCGCCCTCGCGTGCG
Source organism: Ornithinibacter sp. (assembly GCA_045807225.1). Lineage (GTDB taxonomy): Bacteria > Actinomycetota > Actinomycetes > Actinomycetales > Dermatophilaceae > Fodinibacter. Next base: position 11,927 of record JBJMHU010000191.1, read on the forward strand.
AACGCGATCGCGACGGCCCGTCCGATGCCGGAGTCGCCACCGGTGACCAGGGCTCGCTTGCCGCGCAACCGGTCGCGCCCGGTCCACGACTCGGCGCCGTGGTCAGCGGGTGGGGTGAGCTGGGTGTCACTGCCCGGCCACTCCTGCTGCTGCTCGGGAACCTCGGCGGTCCGCTGGCTCATGGGAAGTCCTCTCGTCGACGAAGGGCGTGCATCACTCCTGTGCAGGTGGATGCCGGTGCAAGGGCGCCGGTCTCCTACCCGGTGGTGGAGGGGCCATTCCCGGCGGTGGGGCCACCAGCTGGGGCAGATTCACCGCTCCTGTGGCTCACGCGGTGCGAGGACGGGGACATACTCGGAAGTGGACGTGGGGGACGCGCCCTCCTGTCCTTGCCGGAGGGAGGCTGCGTGCGAGCCGTGCAGGTCGACCACCACACCGACGACGCCAACCGCCTGCTGGTGCTGGCAGACGCGCTCCGCCCGCTGGCCGGCCGGGTGGGCGAGGCAGACGGCGGACCGGTCCTCGAGGAGTTCGTGAGCATCGCCGTGGCACACGTGCCCGGAGCCTCCAGCGCCGGCCTCACGCTGCGCCGGGGCAGCCGCGTGTCCACCGAAGCCGCCACCGACGAGACGGCGCGACGGGCGGACCGGCTGCAGTTCGACGAGGCAGCGGGTCCGGGCACGGATGCCGCGTACCACGACTCCGTCTACGTCACCGGCGACGTCGCCTCCGAACCACGCTGGCCGCGGTGGGGGCGCGCGGTGCACCACGAGCTCGGCATCAGGAGCGTGCTGTGGCAGCGGTTCGCCCTCCTCGGCGAGCCGGACACGCGGGCGGCACTGAGCATCTACTCCGGCAGCCCGGACGCGTTCGACGAACGTGCTGCCGCCATGGGCCGGGTGCTGGCGAGCCACGGGTCGCTGCTCGTCTCCGCCACGCTGGCCCGAGGCCGGGCGAGGAACCTGCTGCGGGGCCTGGAGAGCAACCGCGAGATCGGGGTGGCCATCGGCATCCTGATGCAGCAGCGACAGATCACCCGGGACGCGGCGTTCGACCTGCTGCGCGCCGCGAGCCAGCACTCGAACCGCAAGCTGTCCGAGGTCGCGAGGGAGGTGGCCGACACCGGCATCCTGGCCGTGCACCACCGCCGGGGGGCGGCGTCCTCGAGGCCGACCGGAGCGGTCTGACGTTCCGGCCAGGAGCAGCCGATCCAGGTTCTCAGCACGTCAAAGGTGCCCGAGAAGGTTTCGTCCCGACAGGCGGCGGGTACGCCCCGCACACGCCGTCTGACCGACGACGGCCTGACGAGAGGACGGGGTACTCATGGAGACCCAGACGACCACTCCGCAGACCCCCGCGGACCGAGCGGGCACCGTAGGGCACGAGACCAAGCAGGCAGCGGGGGACGTCGCGCAGACCGCAGGGCAGGAGGCCAGGCAGGTCACCCGCGAGGCGAGCGACCAGGTGCGCCACCTGTGGAGCCAGACCCGCCGCGACCTCACCGACCAGGCAGCCACCCAGCAGACCCGCGTGGCAGGGGGCCTTCGTGAGCTGGCCGACCAGCTCGGCTCGATGGCGGACTCCGCCGACCAGGACGGCATGGCCCGCGGGCTGGTCGACGACGTCGCCCGCCGCGCGCACGACGCCGCCAGCTGGCTCGACCAGCGCGACCCGGGCAGCCTGCTCGACGAGGCGCGCAGCTTCGCGCGCCAGCGACCGGGCACCTTCCTGGCCATCGCCGCCGGCGTCGGCGTGCTCGCCGGGCGGCTGAGCCGCAGCCTCGTCGACGAGGCTCGCGACTCCGGCGACTCCTCGGGCACCGGCTACGGGGGGTCGACGGGCGGGCAGTTCGCCGACACCAACGGCACCCCCACGTACGGCACCTCCACCTACGGCAGCGCCGGGTACGCGGCCGGTACCACCGGTGGCTACGGCGAGGGCGTGGGAAGCACCGGCGCAACGGGCATGCCCACCACCGGCACCACCACGACCGCGTCGACGCCCGTGACCCCCGGCGCGACGGCGGGCGCCTACTCCGAGGGCAGCATCGTGCCCGGCGACGACCTCTCGGGGGCGCAGCGCACGACCCAGCCGACGGCGCCCGACGGCACGCCGACCCCGATCGGCGAGGACGGCCTCCTCACCGCCGACGGCGACGACTCCCTGCGAGGGAACCGATGACCGAGCAGCAGGGGCTGCGCACGGGCGGCTCGACCGCGGCCGGATCGACCGCGGCCGGCTCGACCAACGGGTCGAGCCACCGGGACGACCTGCCTGACCCCTCGCTGCGATCGGTGGGTGAGGTGCTCGGTGACATCACGGCGGACCTGTCCACCCTGATGCGCCAGGAGGTCGAGCTGGCGAAGGCGGAGCTGCGGGAGACCGCGAACCACGCCAAGGCGGCCGGCACCATGTTCGCCGGGGCCGGAGTGGCGGGGCACCTTGCCCTGATCTTCCTGTCGCTCGCCCTCTGGTGGGCCCTGGGCGACCTGTTCGACAGCCTGGGCTGGTCGGCGCTGCTCGTCGGCGCGCTCTGGGCGCTGGCGGCCGGCGTCATGGCTGCCATGGGCCGCACCCGGATGAAGCAGGTCACCCCGGTCGCCCCGCGCACCGTGGACACCACCAAGGACATTCCCGAGGCACTGAAAGGACACGAGACCCGATGACCACCACCAATGACCCCGAGGCCATCCGCGCCGAGATCGACCGCACCCGTGGCCGGCTGAGCGAGGACGTCGACGTGCTCACCGAGAGCGTGCGCCCGAGCAGCGTGGCCAAGCGCACCGCCCAGCGGGCGACCGGCCGGGCCGGCCGCCTCAAGGAGAGCGTCATGGGCACCGCGCACGACACGACCAGCGCGGGCGCCGACAAGGCGCACGACGTGGCCGAAGGCGTGAAGAGCGCTCCGGACATGGCCCGTCGCCAGGCTCGCGGCAACCCGCTCGCGGCCGGTGCAGTGGCCCTGGCCGCCGGCTGGCTGGTGGGCTCGCTCCTGCCGGCCAGCAGCAAGGAGCGCGAGCTCGCGACCACGGCCAAGGACAAGGCCGAGCCGCTCCTCGACGAGGCGAAGTCGGTGGCGCAGGAGACCGCGCAGAACCTGAAGGAGCCGGCCCAGCAGGCGGCCCAGTCGGTCAAGGAGACCGCACAGCAGGGCGTCCAGCACGTCAAGGACGACGGCTCCTCAGCGGCCCAGTCGGTCAAGGAGACCGCCTCGACCGGCGGGTCGTCCTCGTCCTCCAACGGCGGCTCGATGAGCGGCACCTCCGGTTCGAGCACCGGCTCGGGCACCACGCCGTCCATCTGACAGCAGGGCCGGCGCAGCCGCGTCCCTGCCACGAGCAGCCCGCCGTCCCCGGTCTTCCGGGGCGGCGGGCTGTTCCGCGTCCGGGGGTGCCGCGGTCTGGGGGTCACCCCGGCCCGCGCAGCAGCACCCGGGACGCTGCCCAGTCCACGGACCGCACCTCGTCCCACCCGGTCTCGACGTCGTGCCGGTGCCACCACCGCAGCGCCGCGCCCAGGGGACGTGGGCCCATGGTGGGGTCCTCCCGGTAGCCGAGCTCTCCGCCCAGGCGTCGGGGACCGTGCACCACGGACGTCAGCAGCAGTGGACCGACGCGGGACGCCATGGGGGTGACCGGCGCGCCGCGCACCTCGACCACGCGACCGGCATCCGACCCGTCACCGTGGATGACGCGGGCGCCGATCAACGAGCTGAGGACGTGGCTGCCGGCTGGCAGCTCGAGGTCGGCGTGCTGCTGGGGGAGCGAGGGCGGGCGACCATCGAGGAGGTGGTCGCTGCCGCGCGCACCGGGCACCTTGCCGACGACATGGCGGCGGAGCCAGAGCTCGAGGTCGTCCGTGGCGGCGAGGTAGGTGGCGGCCCAGGGGTCGACCTGCACGGCCGAGCCGATCCTCAGCACGTGGTCGAGGGGGAGCACGAGCGGGCGGGGGTCAGCGCGCGGGTCGAGCCGGCGCCAGACGGCCCGCCCCCACCGGCCGAGCGCCCCTGGCTGGCGGTTCGCCCACGCCCCGGGACCACGCAGCAGACCCACCGCGACCAGGCGGCCGTCGCGCTCCTCGAGGACCACGTCGTCGACGTTGCCGAGCATCTCCTGCTCCTGCCCGAGCAGCTGGTGGTCGAGCAGCCGCAGGCCGAGGGCCAGGGCGGCGCCCGGCTCGGGAAGCGGCCCGGCCACCGGCTGCCGGCTCACTGGCCGGCCCCGGTCAGCACCATGAGCGGGATGGCCGCCAGGGAGGCCACCACGACGACCACCAGGTACGCCGTTCCCAGCAGGTTGGCGGCCCATCCGTTGACGTGCTGCCCGAGGTAGGTGCGGTCGTTGGCCACCACCAGGATCGGCAGGTAGGTGAGGGGCAGGGCCAGGGCGCTGAAGACGACGGAGTACTCCGTGACGAGGATGGGGTCGACGGTCGTGAGCAGGATGCCGACTCCGGCGACGCACGACAGCAGGACCACGGTGTGGAACCGTGCCGCCCGCAGTGGCTCGACGAACTTGCCCCACTGCCAGCCGAAGTACTGGGCGATGCTGTAGCCGACCGACAGCCCCGTCTCGCACGCTGCGCCGAAGGTGGCGGCGAAGAAGCCGACCAGCACCAGCACGATCCCCACCTTCCCGACCGCGGTGACGACCGGGAGCGCCACCTGCCCGAGGGTGGCGACCTCGATGCCCTGCGGCCGCAGCACGATGGCGGCGGCGGCCGCGATGGCGACCGACAGCAGCCCACCGAGCGGGAAGCCGATGAGCACGTTGGCCCGCATCGTGCGCAGGCTGCCGACGCCCCACTTCTCCTCCACGCCGCCGGAGGAGAAGAAGAACACCTCGTAGGGGGTCATGGCGGCACCGAAGAGCGCGACGGCGTAGTACCAGTAGGTCGTGGCATCCTCCGACGCCGGCACAGCCGGCTGAGTGGCCTCGGTCACGAGGCCGCCCCAGTCGGGCCGCAGCTTCCAGACGGCGACGGCGAACACGATGAGCGCCAGCCCGGCGAGCCCGAAGCCGTTCTCCAGGAACGAGAACCGCACCCTCCAGAGCACGACCCACACGAGCACGCCCACGACCGGCACCCACAGCAGGTAGTTGAGGCTGGTGGCCAGCTCCAGTGCCAGGGCCACGCCTCCGATCTCGGCCGTCAGGGTGAGGAAGGTGACCGCCATCGAGCCGACCAGGGCGGCCAACCCGACCCGGGGCCCGAGCCGCTCGCGGATGAGGTCGAACGTGGCCCGTCCGCTGACCGCGGCCACCCGGCCGCTCATCTCGGCGAACACGCAGATGCCGAGCACCCCGACCGCGACCACCCACACCAGGGAGAGGCCGAAGCGCGACCCGACCGCCGCGTTGGTGACCAGGTCGCCGATGTCGACGAAGCCGCCGATGGCGGTGAGGATGCCGAGCGCGACGGCGAAGAGGCGCTTCATCCGAGCTCCTCCGCCAGGGACTCCAAGCCCGAGCAGGAGGAACGCAGCTCGGCGAGGGCGGTGCGGGTGCCCTCGCGATCGGAGCGGTTGAGGGCGATGCGCACCGACTGCACCGCTGATGCTGCGGCGTCGAGGGCGTCGACCGTGCGCTCGCGGGTGCGGTCGCCTGCGCGCCCGGGTGGTTGCTGCTGCTCGAACCACGAGACCTCGGAGCCGACCCCCGTGTCGCTGTCGCGGACGACGACCACCGCGAGTGGGTGCGTCGACCTACCGGCCACCCACAGCCGCGCGGCGAGCTCGGCGGTGCGGGCCTCGCTGAGGGTGGCCTCCAACGCCGACACCGCCGAGTCGCGGTACACGACAACCGGATCGGCGCCGCATCCCGCCACCACCAGGACGGCGGCGAGGGTGAGGGTGATGCGCCTGGACGCAATGGCTCCCGCTGCCGGGTGCCGCCGGCTCATGGGGTCCGCCGGAGCAGCACCACCGCCAGCACCAGCAGCACGACGGAGAACTCCAACCAGCCGAGCAGCAGTGCGGTCGTGTCGCTCACGAGCCACCTCCTGTCGACATCATGACGCCCCGACCCCATGAGTGGGGCCGGGGCGTCAGGGCACCTGGCGGGGCGGCGATCAGCGGGTGGGCGTGAACCGGTTCCAGGCGCGGTGCTCGGCCAGGGCCGCGACGACGGCGGTGGCCACCGTGGCGGCGTCACCCACCGTGACACCGGCTTCGTCGTCGGCGAGCCCGAGTGCGGCCGCCACCTGGGTGTCGCCCACGACGCCGATGCCCTTGCCGTGCCGGAATGCCTCGTCGACGAGCAGCGTGAGCCGCGGGTCGATGGCCGGGGTTGCCCCTGCGCCCGCCTTCGCGTCGCGGCTCTGGCGAGCGTCGGAGGCGGGCGGCACCAGCGCGGTCACCACGACGGCGTCGAACTCCACGGAGCGCGCCGTCAGCAGGGTGCGGTGCGCGGGCAGGTCACGGTCGGACCAGACCGGCCCCCCTGTCGGTGCCAGCAGCAGCGGCACGAGCCGCTCGGCGCGCAGCTGCTCGGTGAGCGCCAGCACGGCATCGGCGTCGGAGGTGGCGTCGACGACGACGGCCACCGTCCGGCCCTCCACCGGCCAGACGCCGCCCAGCTGCGACAGCGCCGGGCTCGGCGTGACCTCCTCGACCTCGACCGCCGGCTCGGGCGCCGGCATCCCGAGGCCTGCCGCGACGTCGGCGGCGAGCTCGCCGTCGATGCGGGCCAGCGAGAGCAGCTGGCGCTGCCGGATGGTGTCGTCGTAGCACTTGCCGAGCTCGAAGGTGTAGGCCTGCACGATGTGGTCCTGCTCGACCGGCGACATGCTCAGCCAGAACAGGCGGGCCTGGCTGAAGTGGTCGTCGAACGACGCGTCCAGGTCGCGCACCTTGCTGCCGGCCGCCACGGCCTGCGGCACGTCGAGGAAGGCGCCCTCGGGGTCACCGGCGACGAAGGGGCAGCCGCCGTCGAGGGAGTTGGGCCGGTAGGGCGCCACCCCGCCGTGCACCGCCGTCTGGTGCATGCCGTCGCGCAGCATGTCGTTGACCGGGGCGTGCGGGCGGTTGACCGGGAGCTGGTTGAAGTTCGGGCCACCCAGCCGGGTGAGCTGGGTGTCGATGTAGGAGAACAGGCGCACCTGCAGCAGCGGGTCGTCGGTGACGTCGATGCCGGGCACGAGGTTGCCGACGTGGAAGGCCACCTGCTCGGACTCGGCGAAGAAGTTCGTCGGCGTGCCCGAGAGGGTGAGCAGCCCGAGCGGCTGCACCGGGGCGAGCTCCTCGGGGACGATCTTCGTGGGGTCGAGCAGGTCGATGCCCTCGAAGGTCTGGTCGGCGGTGTCCTCGAAGGCCTGGATGCCGAGCTCGTACTGCGGGTAGGCGCCGGCCTCGATGGCGTCGTAGAGGTCGCGCCGGTGGAAGTCGGGGTCGGTGCCGCCGAGCAGCTGCGCCTCCTCCCACGTGAGCGAGTGCACGCCCAGGCGCGGCTTCCAGTGGAACTTGACCAGCGTGGTCTCGCCGGCCGCGTTGACCAGCCGGAAGGTGTGCACCCCGAAGCCCTCCATGTGCCGGTAGGACCGTGGGATGGCGCGGTCGGACATCGCCCAGATCGTGTGGTGCTGCGCCTCGGTGTGCAGCGAGACGAAGTCCCAGAACGTGTCGTGGGCCGTCTGGGCCTGGGGGATCTCGCGGTCGGGGTGCCACTTGGCGGCGTGGATGACGTCGGGGAACTTGATGCCGTCCTGGATGAAGAAGACCGGGATGTTGTTGCCCACGAGGTCGAAGTTGCCCTGCTCGGTGTAGAACTTGACCGCGAAGCCGCGGGTGTCGCGCACCGTGTCCGCCGACCCCCGCGAACCGATCACGGTCGAGAAGCGCACGAACACCGGTGTCTCGACGTCCTTGTCGAGGAATGCCGCCGAGGTGAGGTCGGAGGCCGCGCCGTAGCCGACGAAGATGCCGTGCGCCCCGGCGCCTCGGGCGTGCACGACACGCTCCGGGATGCGCTCGTGGTCGAAGTGGGTGATCTTCTCGCGCAGGTGGTGGTCCTGCAGGAGGGCCGGCCCACGGGGGCCGACGCGCAGCGAGTGGTCGGTGTCGCGCAGGCGGGCACCGGTGGACGTCGTGAGGAACGCCCCTTGCTGGCTCATGGCGGTGCGCTCGGCGGCCAGGTCCGCGCCGGTGGGTGAGACCGTGGCCGGCGACTGCTGCTCGGGCTTCGGGGGCAACGGCTCGTGGGGCGAGGTGGGCTCCTCGAGGGGAGCCGACGCGAGCGTGGGCGCGCCCGGGGGCGGCGGTGGGACCTGGTCCTTGGCTGACGGGCTCATGGCGCACGCCTACCCCCGGCATCCGGGCCCATGCGCGGTGTCGACGGTTTGCGCCGGACGCCGCTCGGGTAGGCCACGGGTTCGACATGAGGCGTGACACGGCACGACGGAGGGACGACCGGGTGAGCCCATCGACCGAGCAGCCCACGGGGGTCGTCATCACCGGCGCGTCGAGCGGCATCGGCCGCGCCACCGCGCTCCGGCTGGCCGGTGAAGGCCTGCACGTGGTGCTCACCGGCCGGGCGCCGGACGTGCTCAAGCTGCTCGCCGAGGAGTGCGTCGACGTGGGGGGCACGGCATCCGTCGAGGAGCTCGACGTGCGCGATGCCGAGGCGGTGCACCGGGTCATCGGCGAGGCGGCCGAGGAGTTCGGCCGCGGCCTGGCGGTCGTGCACTCCGCCGCCGTAGTGGCGTACGGGAACGTCGAGGAGGTGCCGAGCGAGGTGATGACCGAGGTCGTCAACACCAACGTGTTCGGCACGCTCGCGGTGTGCCGCGCCGCCATGGACGCCTTCCGCCGCACCGGTGGTGGACACCTCGTCGTCGTCGGGTCGCTGCTGGGCGAGATCGCCGCCCCCTACATGGGTGGCTACGTGCTCTCGAAGTGGGCGGTGCACGGCCTGGTGCGCACCCTGCAGATCGAGGCCCGCCAGCGCGACGGCGTGGAGATCTCGCTCGTCGCCCCCGGCGGCATCGACACCCCCATCTACCAGCAGGCCGCGACGGTTCTGGGCCGCCACGGGTCGCCGCCACCCCCGGTGCTGCAGGCGGAGGACGTCGCGCGCCGGGTGTGGTGGGTGCTGCGGCATCCCCGTCGGCAGACCAACGTCGGGCCGGCCAACCTCGTCGTGATCGCCGGGTTCCGGCTGTTCCCCGCCGTCTACGACGCCCTGGTGACGCCTCTGATGCGCACCTTCGGGCTCGACGCGTGGCGAGGGCTGCCACCCACCCCCGGCAACGTCGACCTGCCGGTGCACCCGGCGCCCGGCCGCGACAGCCTCACCGCCCAACCACCCCAGGAGGACGAGATGACCGAGCACGACACGATGAGTCGCCCCCGCGTCGCCCGGTCGGTGGCTGCACCGGCCGAGGCCGTGTGGGCCGTGCTCGCCGACGGCTGGTTCTACGCGACCTGGGTGGTCGGCGCCTCGCGGGTCCGAGCCGTCGACGACCAGTGGCCCCAGCCGGGCAGCCGCCTGCACCACAGCTTCGGCCCCTGGCCGGCCGTCATCTCCGACGCCACCGTCGTCGAGGAGGCGCAGGAGCCCCACCACCTCGTGCTCAACGCCAAGGGGTGGCCGATGGGGGAGGCCCGCGTGTCGATCGACATCGTGCCCGACGGCCCGGGCAGCTGCACCGTGTCGCTGGCCGAGGACGCCATCACCGGGCCGGGCAAGGTCGTGCCGATGCCGGTGCGGCAGGCGATGATCCTGCCGCGCAACCGCGAGGCCCTGCGCCGGCTGGCCTACATCGCCGAGGGTCGCCACCGCGCCTGGCTCGCCGGAAGCGACGACTGACCCACGCCAGGGTGCCTTGACCCCGGACGAGGTGG
>JBJMHU010000192.1:0-20532 GCA_045807225.1 Ornithinibacter sp.
GGTACCGAGACAGATCACACGCCCCACGACTACCCCCGGCTCGCTCTGTTGGATGCCCGTACGTGCCTGCCGACGTATTGTCGGGCATGTGGGCGTGCGCGGCAACGGCAGGGTCGTGGACCTGCGCGTGGACGACCATCCTGAAAGCATACGGGAGTTGATCCGCATCAGGTACCTTCACTCCCTCTACTTCGGCGAGACCAGTCCCGACGACGTCATCGCCGTGGACGGGGACGTGCGTGTCTAGGTCGCGGACGCCCTGTTACGAGCCGGATACTACGAAGGGCCGGATGTGGACGACGACCTCTTCGATGCGCTGAGCGACTACATCCGCACAGAGAACGTCGAGGAACGCGAGCAGCGGCGCGGCTACCTGGACCGGGCGGTCCTGAAGCACCTGAAAAGGCACAGGTAAGCCCCGGCTGGCCCGGGCGCCGCCGCTCCTGTAGTCTTCACTTGGTAACGGCCACTCGGAGAGCGAGGGGTAGCCCGTGGCGATGCTGGAAGTCAAAAATCTCAAGACCCACTTCAGGACCCAGGACGGGGTGGTAAAGGCCGTCGACGGCGTCTCGTTCTCGCTGGAGGCGGGGGAGACTTTGGGAATAGTCGGGGAGTCGGGGAGCGGCAAGAGCGTGACGGCCCTCTCCATCATGCAGCTCAACCCCAGACCGCCGACGGAGTACCCGGAAGGTGAGATCCTCTTCGAGGGGCAGAATCTGCTCGAGACCACGGACAAGCGTATGCAGGAGATCCGGGGCAACGACATTGCCATGATCTTTCAGGACCCCATGACGAGCCTCAATCCAGTCTTCACCGTGGGGAACCAGATCCGCGAGGCCATAAGAATCCATCAGAACCTCTCCAAGAGCGAGGCCCAGGAGAAGACCGTTCAAGTCTTGAGGGACGTGGGCATCGCCAACCCCGAGCGGGTGGTCAAGGAGTATCCGCACCAGTTCTCCGGCGGCATGCGCCAGCGGGCCATGATCGCGATGGGGTTGTCGTGCAACCCGAAAGTCTTGATAGCGGACGAGCCGACCACGGCCCTCGACGTGACGATTCAGGCGCAGATACTAGAGTTGATGGTCGACTTGCAGGAGAAGTACGGCACGGCGATCATCATGATTACGCACGACCTCGGCGTGGTCTCCCAACTGGCAGACAAGGTAATGGTTATGTACGCGGGCCGCGCCGTCGAGCAGGCCACCACGGACGAGGTCTTCTACGACCCCCTGATGCCCTACTCGTGGTCGCTTTTGCGCTCGCTGCCGCGACTGGACACCGCGGGCGGGGTTAGGCTCTTGCCGATAGAGGGCACGCCGCCGTCCCTGATCTTCCTCCCCGAAGGCTGCAACTTCAGCCCCCGCTGCCCGTTCGTGAAAGACGAGTGCCACGAGATAGACCCCGACCTCGAAGAGAAGAAGCCGGGCCACAGGGCGGCATGCATCCTCTCCGTCGACGAGGTGGAGAAGAACAAGAGCCGGGTGGACGAGGAACTGGGGGTCGAGACATGACCGAAAGGACGGAGACTAGTCCCGAGACCAACGGCCGTTCCGGCGACTTTCTTCTTCAGACCAGGAACCTCAAGATGCACTTCCCCATCAGGGCCGGCATCCTGCAGCGTACGGTCGGCCACGTGAAGGCCGTAGACGGTGTCGACCTCTCCGTGCGGCGCGGGGAGACGCTCGGGCTCGTCGGCGAGTCCGGCTGCGGCAAGAGCACGCTAGCTCGCCTCATCCTACGCCTGCTGGAGCCGACGGAGGGAGAGGTGATCTTCGACGGCGAGGACATCCTGGGCTACGACCGTAAGCGCATGCTCGGCGTACGAAGGAACATGCAGATAGTCTTCCAGGACCCGTACGCGAGCCTGAACCCCCGCATGACCGTGGGTAACATCGTCTCCGAGCCCCTGAAGACCCACGACGTTCAAGGCGATCGGAAGAAGCGCGTGCAAGAACTACTCGAGGTCGTGGGCTTGAGCCCCGAGCACTATAACCGCTACCCGCACGAGTTCTCGGGAGGGCAGCGGCAGAGGATCGGGGTCGCCAGGGCCATCGCGCTCAACCCGCGCCTCATAATTTGCGACGAACCCGTCTCGGCCCTGGACGTCTCGATCCAGGCGCAGGTCATCAACCTTCTCCAGGACCTCCAGAAGGAGTTCGACCTCACCTACGTCTTCATCGCCCACGACCTCTCCGTGGTGCGCCACATCTCCGACCGGGTCGGGGTCATGTACCTCGGCCGGATGGCCGAGCTGGGTGAGGAGGACGAGGTCTACACCCGCCCGACGCACCCCTACACCCAGGCGCTGCTGTCGGCCGTGCCGGTGCCCGACCCGACGCTGCGCGGCAAGCGCGAGCAGATCGTGCTGGTCGGCGACGTGCCCTCCCCGGCCAACCCACCATCCGGGTGCCGGTTCCACACCCGGTGCTGGAAGGCCCAGGAGGTCTGCTCCGTCGAGGACCCGCTGCTCGAGCCGCGGCCCGACGGCCACGGCGCCCACCTGTCGGCGTGCCACTTCGCCGAGCCGCGCACCATCGTCGAGACCGTCGACGTGTCCGACGTCGAGCCGGACGCCCGGTTCACCACGACCAACGCGATCGACCTCGACGACATCGGGGCGGGCTTGGGCGCCGCCGGGGGTGGTGAGGACATCGCGTCGTCGGCCGCCGACTCCGGCGCCGAGCGCTCGGGTGCCTTCCAGGCCGACGGTCACGAGCCGCAGGACGTCACCCGGCTGGTCGACGACCAGCCCGCCGACCATCAGCCGCGCGACTGAGCGCCGAGCACACGCCCGCCACGACAGCGGCCCCCGGGTTCTCCCGGGGGCCGCTGTCGTCCTCTCGCGACGTCTGGGGCGTCGTCCGCCCGCTGCAGCCCCGGCTGGATCGACGGCGCGGGTGATCCCCAACCGGTCGGGTCCGGGCTGGGTCAGTCGTCGGTGCTGGGGGTGCGGGCCCGCAGCAGCCGCCGCAGCGAGTCGAGGCGGGACGGGCCGGCCGGCCCGGCGGCGCCACTGGCCACCCAGGCGTCCAGCGCGCACTCCTCCTCGTCGTGCGTGCAGCCCCGCGGGCACTGCGCCGTGCCCGGCTCGAGGTCGGGGAAGTGCTCGATGATCCGGGCCGGGTCGACGTGGGCCAGCCCGAAGGAGCGGATGCCGGGGGTGTCGATGATCCAGCCGTCGTCGCCGGGCAGGGCGAGCGCCACCGCCGACGACGACGTGTGCCGGCCGCGGCCGGTGACGTCGTTCACGACGCCGGTGGCGCGCAGGGCCAGGGGGACCAGGGCGTTGACCAGCGTGCTCTTGCCCACGCCGGAGTGGCCGACGAGCACGCTGACCCGCCCCGAGAGCGCCTGGCGCAGGGCGTCGAGGCCGTCGGTGCTGCCGTCGTGCCGCGCGGTGACGAGGTGGCGCACCGAGAGCGCGGCGTACTGCTCGAGGAAGGGGCCGGGATCGGTGAGGTCGGCCTTGGTCAGCACCAGGAGCGGCTCCATCCCGGCGTCGTACGCGGCGACCAGGCAGCGGTCGATGAGCCGGGGCCGCGGCTCGGGGTTGGCCAGGGCTGACACCACGACGAGCTGGTCGGCGTTGGCCACGAGCACGCGCTCGACGGGGTCGGTGTCGTCGGCGGTGCGACGCAGCACCGTGCCGCGCGGCGCGACGCGCACGATGCGGGCCAGGCTGCCGTCGGCCCCGCTGGTGTCGCCGACGAGGAAGACGTCGTCGCCGACGACGATGCCCTTGCGGCCCAGCTCGCGCGCTCGCATCGCGATGACCACGTGCCGCTCGGAGCCGTCGCCGACCAGGGTGGTGTAGCGGCCCCGGTCGACGCCGGTGACCCGGCCGGGAACGGCATCCTCGTGGGCTGGTCGGTCCTTGCTGCGCGGGCGGGTCCCCCTGCGGTTGGGGCGGATTCGCACATCGGACTCGTCGTAGGTGCCCGCCGCCCGAGCCATCAGGCGCCTGCCGGAACCCGGTCGCTGAGCATGTGGGCCCACAGCTGGGTGAACTCCGGCATCGTCTTGGCGACGGTGCCGACGTCCTCGACGACGAGACCCGGCAGCACCAGGCCCAGCACGGCGGCGGCCATGACCATGCGGTGGTCGGCATAGGTGTGGAACGTGCCCGTGTGCAGCGGTCGAGGTGTGATGCGCAACCCGTCGTCGGTCTCGACGACCGCGGCTCCCAGCCCGGTCAGCTCCGCGCGCAGGGCCGCGAGCCGGTCGGTCTCGTGCCCGCGAATGTGCGCCACCCCGCGGATGACGCTCGGCGAGTCGGCCAGCGCGCACAGCGCGGCGACCACCGGGGTGAGCTCGCTGGAGTCGTGCAGGTCGACGTCGATGCCGGAAAGGCCGCCACCGCCGGCGACGGTGAGCCCGCTCCGGTCGAGCACGACCTCGGCGCCCATCATGTCGAGCACGTCACGGATGAAGTCGCCACCCTGGGTGGTGTACTGCGGCCATCCGGGCACCTGCACCCGCCCGCTGGTGACGAGCGCGGCGGCGAGGAACTGCGCGGCGTTGGACAGGTCGGGCTCGACCTGCACGTCGAGGGCGTTGATCTCGCTCGGCTCGACCCGCCAGGTGTGCACGTCCCCGTCGTCGACCACCACCCCGGCGTCTCGCAGCGTCTCGACGGTCATGTCGATGTGCGGCAGGCTGGGCACGGCCTTGCCCTCGTGGTGCACCGTCACGCCCTCGTCGAAGCGGGCCCCGGACAGCAGCAGCCCGGAGACGAACTGCGACGACGCCGAGGCGTCGAGGGTGACCGCCCCGCCACGCACCGCGCCGCGGCCCCGGACGGTGAACGGCAGACCGCCGCGGCCCTCGTCGTCGACCGCGACCCCGAGGGCACGCAGCGCTCCGAGCACCGGTGCCATGGGGCGCAGCCGGGCGTGCGGGTCGCCGTCGAAGCGCACCGCTGCGTCGGCCAGCCCGGCCACCGGCGGCACGAAGCGCATGACGTTGCCGGCCAGCCCGCAGTCGACGGTGCCCCCACCGACCAGCGGTGCGGCCGGGGTCACGAGCCAGTCGTCGTCGACGTCGTCGATGACGGCGCCCAGGGTGCGCAGCGCCCCGGCCATCAGGAGGGTGTCGCGCGACCGGAGCGGGGCGCGCAGCCGGGAGACGTCGTTCGCCAGGGCGGCGAGCACGAGGTAGCGGTTGGTGAGCGACTTGCTGCCCGGCAGGACGACGCGTGCGTCGACCGGCCCGGTGGCGGTGGGAGCCGTCCAGTCAGCCGATGGCATGCTGCGCCCGGACCGCCTTCAGCTTGGCCTCGCGGGCGGCGGAGTGCGCCAGGTGCTTCGCCTCCCGCCGGGTCTGGCGAGCAGTGCGCTGGGCGCTGTCCCCCACCATGTGCGCCCGGTAGGCCAGGCCCGGCTTTCCCTCGGTGTCGACGGCCGCGAGGAGCAGGCCGCCGAGCAGGCCGAGGTTCTTGAGGAACTGGGTGCGCTGCTGGGCTCGCACCGTGGGGTCCTGCTCCGTCCAGTACGAGTGCGCTGCCACGGTGGTGGGCACCAGGGTTGCCGCGAGCACGGTGGAGGCGATGCGGGGGAGCCGACCCAGCGCCAGCAGCGACCCGGCACCCACCATTGCCGCGCCGTTGGCGCGCACCAGCAGCTCGGTGTCGTCGGGCAGGCCGAGCACCGGGGCCACCTTCTCGACGAGCGGCGCAGCGGTGTCGGTCTTGCGACTCGGGTGCTTGAGCTGGTCGAGGCCGCCGACGACGAACATCGCGGCGAGCATGGGGCGGGCGACGCGTCGCACCAAGGTCATGGGGGTCCTCCCGGTCAGTACCTGCGGCTCTGATGTGAAGTCCCTACGGTAGTTCCTCACCGCCCGGGTCAGTAGCCTGACGACCATGTGTGGTCGGTATGCCGCGACGGCGAACCCGGACGAGCTGGTGCTCGAGTTCGAGGTCGACGACGACCGCACCGGCGAGCCGGGGCGCAGCGTGCTGGTCAACCCGCAGGACCCGCCGGCGGGGCGGCCCGACCACAACATGGCTCCGACCAAGCGCGCTCCGGTCGTGCTCGCCCGGGCGCCCCGCGAGGACCGCGAGGCCGCACCGCGGCGGCAGCTGCGGCTGCTGACCTGGGGCCTGGTGCCGAGCTGGTCCAAGGACACCGGGGGTGCGGCCCGGATGATCAACGCCCGGGTCGAGTCGGTCGCCGACAAGCCCGCCTTCGCCCGGGCCCTGGCCGCGCGGCGCTGCCTGGTGCCGGCTCGCGGGTGGTACGAGTGGCAGGCCTCCGCGACCGCTCGTGACGCCAAGGGCAAGCCGCGCAAGCAGCCGTTCTTCACCTCCCGCACCGACGGAACGAGCGTGGCGATGGCCGGCCTGTACGAGTTCTGGCGCGACCCCGCGGTCGCCGACCCCGACGACCCCCTCGCCTGGCTGACCACCTTCACGGTCATCACCGGCCCGGCCGAGCCGGGCCTGGACCGCATCCACGACCGCCAGCCGCTGGTGCTGGAGCCGCAGGAGTGGGCCACCTGGCTCGACCCGGCCACCGGTGCGGCCGACGTGCTCGGCCTGCTCGAGCCGCGCGCTCCCGGCCGGTTCACCGCGTACCCCGTCTCGCGGGCCGTGAGCAGCAACCGGTCCAACGGGCCGCAGCTGCTCGAGCCGGCGCCGGCCGACGAGCTCGTCGGGGTCGTCGACCCGACGACCGGCGAGGTCCTCGGCGGCGGAGGGTGAGCGATCCGGGCGCCGAGCCCGCCGACGCGACCGGCGCCGGCGAAGCCCGGCTCGTCGACACTCCGCTGGGGCCGGCCCGGGCCACCACGACCCGCCCCGACGGCATCCCCGCCGGGACCCTCGTGCTCGGTCACGGGGCCGGCGGCCTGCGCTGGACCCTCGACGTGCTCGCGACCCGCGACGCGTCCGTGGCGGCCGGGTGGAGCGTCGTGCTCGTCGACCAGCCCTGGCGGGTGGCGGGCAGGAAGCTCGGGCCGGCCCCGGCATCCCTCGACCAGGCCTGGCTGCCGGTGCTCGAGGCGCTGGCACCGGGCTTCGGCCGCGGCCCTCTCGTGGTCGGTGGGCGCAGCGCGGGCGCCCGGGTGGCCTGCCGCACCGCCGCGGCGGTCGGTGCCGGCGCGGTGCTCGCCCTGTCGTTCCCGCTGCACCCGCCCGGCAAGCCGGCGAGCTCGCGCGCGCACGAGCTCGCCATGCCGTCGGCGCACGGCATCCCCGTGCACGTCGTGCAGGGTCGCACCGACCCGTTCGGCACCCCCGCCGAGGTCGAGGCGGCCCTCCCGCCCGGGGCCACCCTCGACGTCGTCACCGGGGCCCACTCGCTCGGCGGCTCGGCCGCAGTGGTGGCGGCGCTGGTGGTGCAGCGGCTCCGCGCCGGCTGACCAGCCGGCGTAGACCGACGGGGGAATGCCGTCGCCGGAGGGGGCGTTGACCGACCTGTCCGCGCCCCGCCAGGAAAGGTCACGCCCCTCGTGTTCGTCCTCGACACCACAGCCCCCAGCCGGGCCCGGTTAGGCTGGGAGACGATGACCACTCCACCGACTCCCGTCGACAGCCCCCCGGACTCCGAGGTCGACCTCGCCACCGAGACCACCGAGCAGCGCCAGGCCCGCTTCGAGCGCGAGGCCCTCCCGCTGCTCGACCAGCTCTACGCCGCGGCGATGCGCACCACGCGCAACCCGGCCGATGCCGAGGACCTGCTCCAGGAGACCTACGCCAAGGCGTATGCCGCGTTCCACCAGTACCAGCCCGGCACCAACCTCAAGGCGTGGATGTACCGCATCCTGACCAACACCTACATCAACACCTACCGCAAGCGGCAGCGCGAGCCGCTGCAGTCCGACGCCGCCGAGGTCGAGGACTACCAGCTGGCGCGGGCCGAGTCGCACACCTCGGTGGGCCTGAAGTCGGCCGAGGTGCAGGCGCTCGAGCACCTGCCCGACTCGGAGGTCAAGCGGGCCCTGCAGGAGCTGCCCGAGGACTTCCGGATGGCCGTCTACCTCGCCGACGTCGAGGGGTTCGCCTACAAGGAGATCGCCGAGATCATGGGCACCCCGATCGGCACCGTGATGTCGCGACTGCACCGCGGGCGGCGCCAGCTGCGCGGCCTGCTCACCGAGTACGCCAAGGACCGCGGCTTCGGCGGCGGCACCCAGGAGGAGTCATGACCCAGGACGCCCACGCCGGACACGGTGACTGCTCGGAGGTGCTGCACCGCATCTACGAGTACCTCGACGGCGAGATGAGCGCCGACGACGTGCGGCGGGTCGCCGCCCACCTCGGCGAGTGCCAGCCCTGCCTGGCCGAGCACGACCTCGACGTGGCGCTGAAGCAGGTGGTGCGCCGCTCGTGCCTGGGCGAGACCGCCCCCGTGGCGGTGCGGATGCAGATCATGCAGCGGATCAGCATGGTGCGCCTGGAGTCCGAGGGCTGACCGCCTGCCGCGGCAGGCCCCTTTCGAGGGCACCCGTATCGACGAGAACACCCGTATCAACGAGGACACCCGGTATGCCGCGAGGCGTACCGGGTGCTTCTGTGTCGCGCTCAGGCGTTGGGCTTGCGGCCGTGGTTGGCCTTGTTGCCCTTGCGCGAGCGGCGCTTGCGGGCGCGCTTGCTCATGGGGTGCCTTTCGTGATGGGGCAGCAGGGGTGGTGCAATGGGACGCACACTCGGGATCATTGTCGCACACGCCGGCGGATGAGAGACTTGCGGTGTCCGGCCCCCAGCCGTCCTCGGGCCGGATGCCCGCCTCTGAAAGGATTCCCCCCCATGCGCAAGTTCCGCGCTGCTCTCGCCGTCGCCGCCCTGGCCGCCGTCGCGTTGCTCGTTCCCACCACTGCTTCGGCCGCCCCGGTCCACGGCCCGGACCAGACCCGCGCGACGACGCTCGCCGTAGGTTGGGACGACTGACGACTTGACCGATGACCGATGACCGCTGAGGCTCCGCCCGCTGAGGGAGGAGCCCTACGACGCGTCGCTGACGCGACGAACATCTTCGTGGGCATCGTCGCCGCGCTGGGGGTCCTCCTCACCGCGGCGGCGCTCGTCCTGCACGGCCTCCTGCCCAATGCGACGTTCGGAGTACTGCTCCTCCTGACGGTGCTGGCCTGGTGGGTGGGCTCGGTGCCCCTGGTCGGCAGCAAGGTCAACCTGTCGTTCACCGGCATCGTCATCCTCGCGGCCATCTCCCTCGTCGGGCCGGCGGGCGCAGGCATCGTCGGTATGGTCATGGGCCCCTTCCAGGGCGTGGGGGTGCGGCTGCGCACCCGGGTGTTCAACTCGGGGATGTTCGCCATCATGGGGGTGGCCGGCGGTACGGCCTATTTTGCGGCTGGGGGGATAGGCGGCGAGACGGAGCTGGTGGGTTCGTGGGAGATCCTCCGGCAGGTCGGCCTCCCGCTCCTGTTGGCGGACCTCGTGCAGTTCCTCGTCAACATGGTGCTCGTCGCCATCGTCGTCCGCTTCGCGTCGGGACTGTCGGTGCGCCAGTCGGTCTGGCGGATCCTCCCTTCTGCGGCGCCGGCGTACCTCGGCTACGGGGTCATCGCCTTCATCATGGTCGTGCTGTGGGGGTCTGCGGGGCTGGGCTCGGCCAGCGTCCTGCTCATCCTCCCCCCGCTCCTGGTGGCGCAGTGGGCCTATC
This sequence comes from Ornithinibacter sp., assembly GCA_045807225.1. Classification (GTDB taxonomy): domain Bacteria; phylum Actinomycetota; class Actinomycetes; order Actinomycetales; family Dermatophilaceae; genus Fodinibacter. The sequence continues at coordinate 9,621 of JBJMHU010000192.1, forward strand.
GGCAGTACTCCGAGGAGCTCAAGGGGCACGAGCGGGCCCTCGACGTGCTGGTCGCGGCCGTCGAGGCCAAGGCCCCACACCTCGTCGGACACAGCGGGCGGGTGGCCGAGCTCAGCGCATCGATGGCGCAGCACCTGGGTCTGCGCGCTCAGGTGGTCGCCGACGTGCGCGTCGCCGGCATGCTGCACGACCTGGGCCTGACCACGCTGCCGACCGGTCTGGTCCGCAACACCGGGGTGGTCGGTGAGGCCGGCCTGCACGGTTACCCGCAGCGGGGGGCGCGCCTGCTGCGCGGCCTGAGCTTCCTCTCCGGGTCTCTGGACGCCATCAGCCACCACCGCGAGGCGGTCGCGGGCCCGACCTCGGCGCGTCAGGAGCTCAGCGTGCCGGCATTCATCGTCGGGCTCGCCGACGAGTACGACCTCCTCACCGAGGTCGGCACGCCGGACGGGGGCCTGGTCACCCGCGATGCGGCCATCGCCGTGCTGCGTGGAACGCCGGCCGGGCGCGAGGACCTGCTGCGCGCCCTGGAGCAAGCGCTCTCGCGTCGCAGCGGGATGGTGCCCTCGTGACGACGTTCTTCCCTCGGTCCCACCTGGTGCGCGGGTGGGCCGTGCTGGCCGTCGGCATCACGGTGCTCCTCGCCGCCGGCTACACCGGGGGTGCGTCCCTGGTCGCCGAGCTCAGGCAGCACTGGCTCACCGTCGTGGTGTTCGTGGTCGCCATCGCAGTCGGAGAGCTCTTCCGGCTGCGGATGCCGAGTGGGCGCGTGGCCGCTCCACTGGCCTCCGCCTCCGCGCTCGGCATCGCCTTCCTGTGCCGGATCAGCGGCCAGACCACGTTCCACGTCTCGGCCAGCTTCGTCGTGCTGGTCGTCGCGGCGGGCCTGCTCGGCGCCACCCTCGTGGGCGGTGCACGTGGCCACACGGTGGGGCTCGACGAGGTGGCCTCGAGGCTGATCGGCGTGGGCGTGGCCGCGGCGCTGACCCGCGGCTTCGCACCGGACGGCCGGTCACTGTGGCAGCTCGCCTACGACCCCGACGTGACCCGGTCGCTCGTGGCGCTCGGCATGGTGGTGGTCGCCGGCATCGGCATCGGCGCCGAGATCGTCCTCACCTCGGCGGTGCGCTCGGAACGCCAGCACACGCCCTGGCTCGCCGCGCTGCGTGACGAGGTGGGCGAGGTGGCGCCGCTCACCCTCGCGGTCGTGGCCTCGGGCCCCATGGTCGCCCTGATGGCACCGTCCCTGGGTCTGTTCTCGCTCCCGGTGGCACTGTTCCCCCTGGCGATGACCTACCTCGCCGTCGGCCGATACGCACGCAACCGGCTGACCTACCGCGAGACGATCGCCACGTTGTCGCACCTCACGGAGCACGGCGGGTACACCCCGGCCGGCCACGCCGAGCGGGTGGCCGACCTCAGCGTGCGGGTCGGCCGGGTGCTCGGCATCGCCGACCGCGACCTGCGCGACCTGGAGTACGCCGCGTTGCTGCACGACCTCGGCCAGATCTCGCTCATCGAGCCACTCCCCGGCGGGGCCACCGTCCTCGCCGCCCCGAGCGACCAGCGCGACATCGCCGACGAGGGCGCGCGGATCATCCGGCACGCCGAGGGACTGGAGGACGTGGCGGACTACGTCGAGGCGCAGACCATCCCGTACCGCCAGGTGCGCGAGCTCGGCGAGGACCTGCCGGTCGCGAGCCGCATCATCAAGGTGGCCAACGCCTTCGACGACCTCACGGGGGGCAGCGCCGACCCGGACGACATCCGCACGGCCAACGAGCGCATCCACCTCGGCCTGGGCTACCAGTACGACCCCGAGGTGGTTCAGGCGCTGGGCGTGGCGACGGCGGACGCCCCGCTGGGGCGGGTCGGGGAGCGCGAACCGGCCGCGCGTTAGCATCGGGTACCCCCAAGCAGCCACTCCGGAAAGGGTCCCGTGGACCGCCTGACGCCCGTCATCTTCACCGACGCGTGGGGATCGTACGTGTCCATCGCCAGCCTGCAGGGCCGCGACATCCCGAGCCCGCAGCGCGAGTCCGAGCTGTGGATGGGCGCCCACGAGGAGGGCCCGGCCCGCACCGAGCGACCGGGTGGGCCCGACCTGGCCGCGGTCGTGGCGGCCGACCCGGTCGGTGAGCTCGGGGAGGACTGCGTGCGGCGCTTCGGCCCGCGACTGCCCTTCCTGCTCAAGGTGCTCGCGCCCGGGCGGGCCATCTCGATCCAGGCGCACCCGAGCGCCGAGCAGGCCACGGAGGTGCGGGCGACCACCGGCGACGCGGTCTACGTCGACGACTGGGGCAAGCCCGAGCTGCTGCTGGCCATCGCGCCGTTCGAGGTGTTCGTCGGGATGCGCGCGCACCACGAGGTGGCCGACCTCGTCGGCCGGCTCGGCGTGCCCGCGCTCGTCGAGATGGTCGAGAAGGCAGCGGTGACCGACGACCCGGCCCACGCGATGCTCGGCGCGGTGCTCGCAACCCCGGCCGACGAGGTCGACGGGCTGGCCCGCGAGGTCGTGGCGGCCTGCGTGCGCCTCGAGGCGTCCGGCGACGAGTTCGGGCGGGCCGCCGCCGCCGTGGTGCAGGTGGCCGAGGAACATCCGGACGACATCGGCCTGGTCGTGCTGCTCCTCATGCACCACTGGGTGCTGCAGCCGGGGGAGTACATCGACGTCGCCGCCGGGGTGCTGCACTCCTACGTGCGCGGGCTGGGCATCGAGGTGCTCGCCAACTCCGACAACGTGGTGCGCGCCGGCCTGACCAGCAAGGCGGTCAACGTGGCCGAGCTGCTGCGCATCGTCGACCCGCTCGCCGACGGCGTCGCCGGGCGTGGCCGCGTCGTGGAGCCCGGGCTCGAGGTGTTCGACAGCGCCTCCGACCGGTTCCTGCTCCACCGCGTCACCCCGGGTCGTCGCCTGCCCGGCGAGCACCGCCCGCGCATCGTGTTCTGCCTGCGCGGACGGGTCACGCTGGCGTCGGCCAGCGGCAGCCTCGCCCTGGGCGACGTCGAGTCGGCCTTCCTCCCGGCGGGCGAGGGCCCGGTCGACCTGGAGGGCAACGGCGAGGTCTTCGTCGTCACCGTCCCCGAGGCCTGAGCCGCCCCGGGAACGACGACGCCGCCCCCGGGCGGGCCGGGAGCGGCTTCTCGTCGTGCGCGCGGGAGGTCAGGCCTTCTTGGTCTCCGCGAAGATGCGCGCGATCTCGTCGATCTTGGCGAGCAGCTCGTCGGCCTTGGCGGCGTCGAGCTCACCCTTGGTGCCGGCCGCGCCGGCCAGCTTGGTGGCCTCGTTGACCAGGGTGTGCAGCTCGGGGTACTTCTCGAAGTGCGGGGGCTTGAAGTAGTCGGTCCACAGCACCCAGAGGTGGTGCTTGACCAGCTCGGAGCGCTGCTCCTTGATGAGGATGGCGCGGGTGCGGAAGTCGGGGTCGGGGTTGTCTGCGACCTTGGCGATGATCGCCTTGATCGACTCCGCCTCGATGCGGGCCTGCGCGGGGTCGTACACGCCGCACGGCAGGTCACAGTGCGCCGAGACGTCGGTGATGCGGAACAGGGACAGCATGGGTCTCTCTCCTCGGGGTTCAGGACGTACGGTCCCGCCAAACCTACCTCAGCGGGCGCCAGGCCAAGCCGACGACCACCGCGAGGATGTCCTCGTCGGTCAAGGACCCGACGTCGAACGACGTGACGCCCTCCGCCGCGTTGTCGGAGTCGATCCACCAGCGCTGCGGCGCAGCAGGATCCGGCCCGTGCACCCGTTTCACGGACAGCGGCCGGGCCTTCCCCGCGGCATCCGGCGGAAGGCGGACCACGGCGGCCCGCCCGGGGCGTGCCCGGATGCCGCGCAGCACCAGCAGCACGTCGCCGTCACGGTAGGTGGGCAGCATCGAACGGCCCCGGACCCGCACGAGGGCGGGCCACGGCATCCGGGGCCGTTCGGTGGTGCTACGGCTCACCGCTGCTGGCTGGCGTCCCGCGCGTTCTCGATCGCCGCCCGAGCCGCCTCGTCGTGCTCGGCGTCGGCGCCGGCGATCGCCGCGAGCGCCTCGGCGTTGCCGCTGACGGTGGCGACGACCGCCTCGGCGTGCGCGGCCTCCTCCTGTCGCATGCGCGACAGGAACGCCCTGGTGCGCTGGTGCTGAGGGTTGGTGATGACCTGCGAGGGCGGGCCCTCCTCGACGACGACGCCGGCATCCATGAAGACGACGCGGTCGGCGACCTCGCGGGCGAAGCCCATCTCGTGCGTCACGACGATCATCGTCATGCCTCGCCCGGCGAGGTCACGCATCACCTTGAGCACCTCACCGACCAGCTCGGGGTCGAGCGCACTGGTCGGCTCGTCGAAGAGCATCAGCTTGGGGCCCATCGCCAGTGCCCGGGCGATGGCGACCCGCTGCTGCTGCCCGCCGGAGAGCTGGGACGGGTAGGCCGCCGGCTTGTCGCCGAGGCCGACCTGCTCGAGCAGCTCGAGCGCGGTGGCCGTGGCCTCCTTCTTCTTCACGCCCTTGACGTGCATGGGTGCCTCGATGACGTTCTCGAGCACCGTCTTGTGCGGGAAGAGGTTGAACCGCTGGAAGCACATGCCGATGTCGCGGCGCTGCGCGGCGATCTGCTTGTCCTTGAGCCGGTGCAGCGTGCCGCCCCGGTCGGCGTAGCCCATCAGGTCGCCGTCGACCCAGATGCGGCCGCCGTCGATCGTCTCGAGCTGGTTGATGCAGCGCAGGAAGGTGGTCTTGCCCGACCCGGAGGGGCCGAGCAGCACCACGACCTCCCCTCGCCGCACGTCCATGTCGATGCCCTTGAGCACCTCGGTGCCGTGGAAGGCCTTGGTGACGTTGACGGCGTGGACGAGGGGGTAGCCCTCGGTCGCCGTGGTGGCCTCGCTCATCAGTGGTCAGCCCCGATCTCGGTGATCTTCTGCTTCGCCTTCTTGGGCATCGCCCCGAAGCCACGCCCGTAGTAACGCTCGAGGCGCGACTGCCCGACCATGAGGATGGAGCAGACGATGAGGTACCAGGTCGTCGCCGCGACGATGCCGGGCATGATCTGGAAGCTGCGCTGGCCGAACTGGTAGCTCTGGTAGAACAGCTCGACGATGACGGGCACCGCCGCGAGCAGCGAGGTGTCCTTGACCATGGCGATGGTCTCGTTGCCGGTCGGGGGGACGATGACGCGCATGGCCTGGGGGAGCACCACCCGCCGCATCGTCTTGCCCGGTGGCATGCCGAGCGCCTGGGCGGCCTCGGCCTGGCCCTTGTCGACCGACAGGATGCCGGCGCGCGCGATCTCGGCCATGTACGCGGCCTCAGAGAGCCCGAGGCCGAGGATGCCGACCCAGATCGTGCTCGAGATGGCGTTGTAGTCGAGCGAGAAGAACGTCAGGTTCGTGTCGAGGCCGAGCAGGTTCGAGATCTGCTGCCCGAACGGCACCCCGATGTCGAAGGCGGGGTAGAGGAAGCCGATGCCGGTGCCGAGCAGCACCAGCAGGACGTAGCGGGGGATGGCCCGGAAGAACCAGGTGTAGACGAACGCGACCCCGCGCAGCACGGGGTTGGTCGACAGCCGCATCACCGCGATGATGACGCCCAGGCCGATGCCGAGGATCATCGCGCCGATGGTGCCGAAGATGGTGCCCTTCCACAGGCCCTCGATCACCGGGGTCTGCTGCATGATCTGGAAGGCGTACGGGAAGTTCCACTTCTTGTTCGTCAGGAACGAGCTGAGAATCATCGCGACGACGATCGCGATGATGACCACGGCCACCCACCGTCCGGGGTGCCGGACCGGCCGGGCGTCGATGGCGCCCGGCCGGTCCTGCGTCGACGCGGTCACGGCGTCAGCTGACCGTCGGGTTCACGGCGAAGTCGCTGATCGCGCCCTGCTGCGTCTTCCACTTGGTGAGGATCTGGTCGTAGGTGCCGTCGGCCTTGAGCTGCTTGAGGGCCTCGACGATGGCCTCACCGAAGGCGGTGCTCTCGGCGTCCTTCTTCAGCACGTAGCCGTAAGGAGCCGAGTCGTACTGCTCGCCGAGCAGCTCGAGGGTGCCGCCGGTGGCATCGACGGCCGCGATGGCCGGCGGGAGGTCGACGAGCATGGCGTCGGCCTTCCCGGACTGCACGGCCGCGGTGACCTTGGCCTGGTCGGCGTCGACGAGCACGTTGATGTCCGGCTTGCCCGCGGCCTTGCAGGCGGCCTGGCGCTTGGGGATGTCGACGTCGGCCTGCACGGTGCCCTTCTGCACGGACACGTTCTTCCCGCAGGCGTCGTCGGGGTTGACCCCCTTGGGGTTGCCCTTCTGGGTGACCCACTGGGTGCCGGCCTTGAAGTAGCTGACCATCGTGGCCTGCTTCTCGCGGTCGGCGTTGACCGAGAAGCTCGAGACACCCGCGTCGTACTTGCCGCTCTGCACGCCCAGGATGATCGCGTCGAACGCCGAGGGGACCCAGTTGGTCTTGATGCCGAACTTCTGCATCACCGCGTCGAACAGCTCGACGTCCATCCCGATGACGGTCTTGCCGTCCGTGTCGAGGTACTCGTTGGGCTGGTAGGTGGCGTCGGTGCCGATGTTGATCGTGCCGGCCTCCTTGATCTTGGCCGGCAGCTTGGCGACGAGCGCGGCGTCGACCGTGGGGGCGCTGGCAGAGGTCGTGGCCGAGGCCGAGCTCGAGCTGCTCGAGGAGAGCGAGTCGGAGCCGCAGGCCGTCAGGGCGAGAGCGGTCGTGGCGAGAGCGGCTACCGCCAGGGCGCGAGTGCGGAACATGTGGGTCCTTTCACGGGGGTGCACCGGGGGAGGAGAAGCCACGATGCGGTGTACGGGGCCGATCCTGCCACCGGCGGCCGTCGTGCGCGTCACACCCCGGTAACTATCTCGCTGTGGGATGATGCTCACCCGCGGCCACCCCCGCGCGCAGCGAACGGCGGAGAAGCACCCCCCTCGGCCACGCGCACTGCCCGGCCCCCCTCGCGCCGGAGGGCCACACCACGCACTTCCCCTCAGGAGCTGCTCCATGGCCGCGTCGCCCCACGTCCCCCACTTCGACCCGCAGAGCCCGGTCTTCCGTGCTCACGAGGGCGGGAAGCTGGGGGTACACGCGACGCAGCCGCTGCGCGGGCGTGAGGACCTGGCCCTGCTCTACACCCCCGGCGTCGCCGAGGTGTCGCTGGCGATCGCCGCCGACCCGAGCCTGTCGACCCGCTACACCGCGCGGGGCAACACCGTGGCCGTCATCAGCGACGGCACCGCGGTGCTGGGCCTGGGCGACATCGGCCCGCTCGGGGCGATGCCGGTGATGGAGGGCAAGGCGTTGCTGTTCAAGCACTTCGCCGACAACGACTCCGTGCCGGTGGTGATGGAGACCGGCACCGTCGAGGAGCTCGTCGACGCGATCGCCCGGATCGCGCCGTCGTACGGCGGCATCAACCTCGAGGACATCTCGGCTCCGCGCTGCTTCGACATCGAGGACCAGCTCAAGGAGCGGCTCGACATCCCGGTGTTCCACGACGACCAGCACGGCACCGCCATCGTGGTGCTGGCCGGCCTGCTCAACGGCGCCCGGGTGCTCGGGCGCCGCCTGCCCGACCTGCGCGTCGTCGTCTCGGGTGCCGGGGCGGCCGGGGTGGCCGTGACCCGGCTGCTGCAGCGGGCGGGGGTGCGCGACGTCGTGGTGTGCGACTCGCGCGGCATCATCTCAGCCGACCGGCACGACCTCACGGGGCACAAGGCCCGGCTGGCCGCCTCGACCAACCCCCGCGCGGTGCACGGGCGCCTGGGGGCCGCGCTGCGGGGGGCCGACGTGTTCGTGGGCGTGTCCGGCGGGCAGGTGCCGGAGGAGGAGGTGGCCTCGATGGCTTCGGGCTCGATGGTCTTCGCCCTGGCGAACCCCACGCCAGAGGTGCACCCGGAGGTCGCCCGCCGGCACGCGGCCATCGTGGCCACCGGCCGCTCCGACTTCCCGAACCAGATCAACAACGTGCTCGCGTTCCCCGGCATCTTCCGTGGCGCCCTGGACGCCGGGGCCACCCAGATCACCGAGGCGATGAAGCTGGCGGCGGCCCACGCCATCGCCGACCTGGTGCCTGAGCCCACCGTCGACCGCATCGTGCCGTCGGTGTTCCAGGAGGGCGTGGCGGAGGCGGTGGCCGCCGCGGTGCGCGCGCTCGCCCCCGCTACCGGTCACCGGGCCCGCCCGACCCCCGGGTGACTACGCTGGCGGCGAGATGGCCACCAGCGACCCCACCCAGCCCACCGGGCAGGTGCACCTGCTCACGGTGTGCACCGGCAACATCTGCCGGTCGCCCTATGCCGCGGTGCTGCTGCGCGACGGCCTGCAGTGGGCCCGGCCCGGGGCCTTCGTGGTGACCAGCGCCGGCACGCATGCCCTGGTCGGCCGTCCGATGGACGAGGGGTCCGCGGTGCGGCTGGGGGCCAAGGGGCTGGCCGACGACGCGTTCCGGGCCCGGCTGCTCACCGCGCGGCTGCTGGAGCAACAGGCGGTGGTGCTGCTCATGGCCGGCGCGCACCGGGAGCCGGTGCTCGACGAGGCGCCGGCGGTGCACCGCCGCACCTTCACCCTGCGTGAGCTCGCGTCGACGCTCGACGAGATCGGCGAGCGGCACGACTGGGGCGACCTGCTGGCCGCGGTCGGCGCCCACGACGTGGCCTCGAGGTGGCAGGCCCTGCCGGGCCTGGTCGCCGCGCACCGCGACCGTGGCCGCGCCCGCGCCCGTCGCGCCGACCGCGACGTCGCAGACCCGTATGCCCGCGGCGACCGCGCCTTCGACGGGATGGTCGCGCAGGTCGACCCGGCGGTGCGCTCGATCGTGCTGTGGGAGCGTCAGTTCCCGCGCTGAGCGAGCTCGTCGGCCCAGGCCAGGCACCCGGCATCCGTGGGCAGCCGCCCCGACGCCACGGCGACCGCCAGCGAGGGCGCGGCATCGTCCTTGGGGGAGAGCAGCGGGTCGACGCCCTCCGGGAGCACCAGGCCGACCTCGGGGTCGAGGGGGTGGATGCCGTGCTCGGCGGTGGGGTTGTACGAGGCGGTGCACAGGTACATGGCGGTGGTGCCGTCCTCGAGCGCGCAGAAGGCGTGCCCCAGGCCCTCGGCGAGGTAGACGGCGCGGCGGTCGACGGCATCGAGGGTGACGGCCTCCCAGGTGCCGAAGGTCGGTGACCCGACCCGGATGTCGACGACGTAGTCGACGAGCGATCCGGCGAGCACCGTGACGTACTTGCCCTGGCCGGGCGGGACGTCGGCGAAGTGGATGCCGCGCACCGTGCCGCGCGAGGACACCGACACGTTCGTCTGCACGATGTCGGGGCGGTGGCCCAGGTGCTTTGCGAGGTGGTCGCCACGGAAGGACTCCAGGAAGACGCCCCGCTCGTCGGGGAACTGCCGTGGTGTGACGACGTAGGCGCCCGCGATGGGCAGCGGCTCGATCTCCATCAGCGGCCGCTCCCCCCGCGCGCCAGGCAGTCGTGGATGTAGCCGCCGTAGCCGGACTTCACGAGCTCGTCACCGAGCCGTCGGAAGGTGTCGTCGTCGACCCAGCCGGAGCGCCAGGCGATCTCCTCGACGCAGCCGATCTTGTAGCCCTGGCGCGCCTCGACGACGTGCACGAACTGGCTCGCGTCCATCAGGCCCTCGAACGTGCCGGTGTCGAACCAGGCCGTGCCGCGTGGCAGCACGGTCACCGTGAGGTCGCCGCGCTGCAGGTAGGCCTCGTTGACGGCCGTGATCTCGAGCTCGCCCCGGGCGCTGGGGGTGAGGTGGCGGGCGATGTCGACGACGTCGTTGTCGTAGAAGTACAGGCCTGGGACGGCGTAGCTCGAGCGCGGGTGCTCGGGCTTCTCCTCGATGGAGAGCACCGTGCCGTCGGGGTCGAACTCGACGACGCCGTAGGCCGTGGGCTCGCTGACGTGGTGGGCGAAGATGTGCCCGCCACGCACTCCGGTGAGCTGGCGCAGGGCGGTGCCCAGGCCGGTGCCGTGGAAGATGTTGTCGCCGAGCACCAGGGCGACGCTGTCGTCGCCGATGAAGTCGGCGCCGATGACGAACGCCTGCGCCAGGCCGTCGGGGCTGGGCTGCACGGCGTACGAGATCTCGATGCCCCACTGCCGACCGTCGCGCAGGAGCCGCTCGAACTGGTCGAGGTCCTGGGGCGTGGTGATGACGAGCACCTCGCGGATGCCGGCCATCATCAGCGTGGAGAGCGGGTAGTAGACCATCGGCTTGTCGTAGATCGGCATCAGCTGCTTGGAGATGGCCCGCGTGATGGGGTGCAGTCGCGTGCCCGAGCCGCCGGCGAGGATGATGCCCTTCATGGTGGGTGAGCCTAACCGCGGCCACGCCGGCGAGGTGCCAGCGCCCCTGGCGGTCGTCGCCGCAGCGCTGGAGTCCGAGAGGACCACGGCACGGGCCCGGCTGGCGCGCACCGAGGAGGACCTGGCCGCCCTGTTCGCCGCGTCGCGGGACTCCAACGCCGACGACGAGCACGACCCCGAGGGCCAGACGATCGCCTACGAGCGTGCTCAGCTCACCGCGTCGGCGGACGCGGCCCGCGACCACCTGCGCGAGGTCGACGCGGCCGCGGCCCGACTGGCCAACGGCACCTACGGCGTGTGCGAGGTGTGCTCGCGGCCGATCGGTGTCGCACGGCTCGAGGCGCGGCCCACGGCCCGCACCTGCGTCGAGCACGCGCCGCCCGCCCGGCGCGCGCGGTGACCCACGCGCCCGGCCCGGCGGCCGAACCCGGCGCCGATAGGCTTGCGCGCATGAAGGTCCTCGTCACCGGCGGTGCCGGTTTCATCGGCAGCAACTTCGTCCGGCACGCGCTGGCGACGCATTCCGACTGGCACGTCACGACTCTCGACAAGCTGACCTACGCCGGCCGCCGCGAAAATCTGCACGACGTGATG